>NZ_JAGWCT010000072.1:0-21042 GCF_020657815.1 Clostridioides sp. ZZV15-6597
GTAGAAGAAGGATTAAGATTCTCAATAAGAGAAGGTGGAAGAACAGTAGCTTCAGGAGTTGTTGCTACAATAATCGAATAATCTTTTACTAAGCTAATTGATTTCATATAAAAAAAGAGGGGGTTCAACCTCTCTTTTTTGTTTTTTGTTGACAAGTAGCAATAAAGCATATATACTAAACTAGTGCCTTGAGATAGATTAATAATCAAGTTTAAGGTTATAATGTTGTAAGAGAAAATAAAATTGAAAAAAACATAAAAAAAACTTGAAAAAATGTAACAGATGATATAAAATATAATAGTGTGCTTGAGAGATTAAGAAAATAAGAATTAAATCCTAGTGAAATACGAACTGATATCGATTTGAAAGTTACAACACACCCGGAGCAGTGTATCGGTATTGGTTGTACGCAACTTGAAAATTAAACACGTGATAAAGGAGGGAAAACAAAATGGCTAAGAATGAAAAAATAAGAATAAGATTAAAATCATATGATCACAAATTATTAGATTTTTCAGCAGGTAAAATAGTTGAAACTGCTAAAAAGGCTGGATCACAAGTTTCAGGACCTGTGCCTCTACCAACAGAAAAACAAATTGTAACTATATTAAGAGCTGTACATAAGTACAAAGACTCTAGAGAACAATTTGAAATAAGAACTCATAAAAGACTAATCGACATAGCTAATCCAACACCTAAAACAGTTGACTCATTAATGAGATTAGACTTACCAGCAGGTGTAGATATAGAAATAAAATTATAAGAACCCCTAAGATATTATCCTATAGGTAACTATCTTAGAATGATTACTTCTAAAATGATGTAATCCGCTGTAAGAATTATAGGAGGTGCTAATATGAATGGAATATTAGGAAAAAAAGTTGGTATGACTCAAATATTCACTGATAAAGGTGTAGTTATACCTGTAACAGCTGTTGAAGCAGGACCTATGGTCGTTACTCAAATAAAAACAGTTGATAAAGATGGATACAATGCTATACAAATAGGTTTTGAAGATGCTAAAGAAAAATCTTTAAACAAGCCTAAAAAAGGACACTTAGCTGCTGCTAATGTTTTAAAGAAACATTTAAAAGAGTTTAGAGTAGATTCTGTAGAAGGATACACAGTTGGACAAGAAATAAAAGCTGATGTATTTGAAGCAGGTGCAAAAATAGATGTTACTGGAATAAGTAAAGGTAAGGGATTCCAAGGTCCAATAAAAAGACATGGACAAAGTAGAGGTCCTGAATCTCACGGTTCTAGATACCACAGAAGACCAGGTTCAATGGGAGCTTGTTCTTACCCAGGTAGAGTATTTAAAAACAAAAAATTAGCTGGACACATGGGAAGCGTAAAGGTAACAGTTCAAAACTTAGAGGTTGTTAAAGTAGATGCTGATAAGAACCTTATATTAGTTAAGGGAGCTATACCAGGAGCTAAAGGTTCAGTAGTAACTATAAAAGAAGCTGTAAAGGTTTCTAAATAATGACTAACCTAGAGAAAGGAGGAATAACAATGCCAAAATTAAATGTACTAAATATTAGTGGACAAAACGTTGGAGAAATAGAATTATCAGATTCTATATTTGGCGTAGAAGTTAATGGACATGTTTTATATGAAGTTGTAAAAAATCAATTAGCAAATAAGAGACAAGGAACTCAATCTGCTAAAACTAGAGCAGAAGTTAGAGGTGGCGGAAGAAAACCTTGGAAACAAAAAGGAACAGGTAGAGCAAGACAAGGTTCTACAAGATCTGTACAATGGGTAGGTGGAGGAGTTGCTTTTGCACCTAAACCAAGAAGTTACAAATATACATTACCTAAGAAGGTAAGAAGATTAGCTATGAAGAGTGCTTTATCTTCAAAAATACAAAATAGTGAAGTTATAGTATTAGATGCATTAAACATGGATGCTCCTAAAACTAAAGAATTCGCTCAAATATTAAATAATATAAATGCTGCTAAAAAAGCTTTAGTAGTTATAGCTGATAAAAATGATAATGTAATAAAATCAGCTAGAAATATAGAAGGTGTTCAAACTGCATTAGTTAATACTATGAATGTATATGATATATTAAAATATGATTCATTTATAATAACTACAGATGCTGTTAAAAAAGTGGAGGAGGTGTACGCATAATGACTAATCCACATGATGTAATAATAAGACCAGTTGTAACTGAGCACAGTATGGCTGAAATGGGTGAAAAAAAATACACTTTTGTTGTGGCTAAAGATGCGAACAAAACTGAAATAAAAAAAGCAGTAGAAAAAGTATTCGGAGTTAGTGTTGATAAAGTAAATACTTTAAACTACGATGGAAAAGTTAAAAGAATGGGTAGAACTCAAGGAAGAACAGCAAGCTTTAAGAAAGCAGTAGTTAAATTAACTGCTGATAGTAAAGAAATAGAATTCTTCCAAGGAATGTAATATTATAACAAACGAAGGAGGGAAAACAGATGGCTATAAAAAAGTTTAGACCAACTTCTCCTGCCTTAAGACAAATGACAGTTTTAGTTTCTGAGGAAATAACATGTAACCAACCAGAAAGATCTCTTTTAGTTAACTTAAAGAAAAATGCTGGTAGAAACGTACATGGTAGAATAACTGTTCGTCATAGAGGTGGAGGACAAAAAAGAAAATATAGAATAATAGATTTTAAAAGAGATAAAGATGGTATACCTGCTAAGGTTGCTACTATAGAATATGATCCAAACAGAACTGCAAATATTGCATTATTAAACTATGCTGATGGAGAAAAAAGATATATATTAGCTCCAGTTGGAATCAACGTTGGAGATACTATCTTATCAGGATTAGGTGCTGATATAAAACCAGGAAACTGTTTAGCATTAAAAGATATGCCAGTTGGTACTATCATTCATAATATAGAATTAAAGCCAGGAAAAGGAGCTCAATTAGTTAGATCTGCTGGAGTTTCTGCACAATTAATGGCTAAAGAAGGAAAAAATGCTTTATTAAGATTACCATCAGGCGAAATGAGATTAGTAAGCATAAACTGTAAAGCTACTATAGGACAAGTTGGAAATATAGAGCACGGTAATGTAGTTATTGGTAAAGCAGGTAGAAAAAGACATATGGGAATAAGACCTACTGTAAGAGGTTCTGTAATGAACCCTAATGACCATCCACACGGTGGAGGGGAAGGTAGATCTCCAATAGGTAGACCATCTCCTGTTACTCCATGGGGTAAACCAGCTCTTGGATACAAAACTAGAAAGAAAAACAAAGCTTCAAATAAATTAATAGTATCAAGAAGAACTAAGTAGTAAATTTATTTTTGCTCGGAAAGGAGGAATATAAATGTCAAGATCAACTAAAAAAGGGCCTTTTGTCCATGCAAGACTTTTAAAGAAAATAGAAGCTATGAATGCTAGTGGAAGTAAAGAAGTTATAAAAACTTGGTCAAGATCTTCAACTGTATTTCCACAAATGGTAGAAAACACTATAGCTGTTCATGATGGAAGAAAACATGTTCCAGTATATATAACAGAAGATATGGTTGGACACAAATTAGGTGAGTTCGTTCCTACTAGAACTTTCAAAGGACATAAGGATGACGAAAAATCTAATAAGAGAAAATAATTAAATTATGACTAAGAAAGGAGGAATAACAATGGAAGCAAAAGCTACTGCTAAATATGTACGTGTATCACCAAGAAAAGCAGGCCAAATCTGTGACCTTGTTAGAGGAAAGAATGTTGATGAAGCATTAGCGATATTAAAGTTCACTCCAAGAGGAGCAGCTTCAATAATAGCTAAAGTTGTAAAGTCAGCTAAAGCTAACGCAGAAAACAATCACGAAATGGATACTGAAAAATTATATATAGCATCAATAGTTGCTAATCAAGGGCCAACAATGAAGAGATTCATGCCTAGAGCTATGGGTCGTGCAACTACAATAAGAAAAAGAACTTCTCATATAGAGGTTGTTGTGAAAGAAAAAAAATAATTAATAGATAGGAGGGAAAATAATGGGTCAAAAGGTTAATCCACACGGCTTAAGAGTCGGTGTTATAAAAGATTGGGACTCAAGATGGTTCGCTACTGATAAAAAAGAGTTCGGAAACTTATTATTAGAAGACCATAATATACGTAAATTCTTAAAGAAAAGATTATACTCAGCTGGAGTTGCTAGAATAGAAATAGAAAGATCAGCTAACAAAATAAAAATGGACTTACATGTTGCTAAGCCAGGAGTAGTTATAGGAAGAGCTGGTGCTGGAATCGAAGCATTAAAAGTTGAATTAGAAAAAATGACAAAGAAAAGTATAATAGTTAACATAGTAGAAGTAAGAAGTACAGATAAAAATGCTCAATTAGTAGCTGAAAATATAGCTTTAGCTATAGAAAGAAGGGTTGCTTTCAGAAGAGCAATGAAACAAGCTATACAAAGAGCAATGAAATCTGGTGCTAAAGGGATAAAAGTTTCTGCTTCAGGAAGATTAGGTGGAGCTGAAATGGCTAGAACTGAAGGTTATAGTGAAGGAAATGTGCCACTACAAACTTTAAGAGCAGATATAGATTATGGTTTCGCTGAAGCTGATACTACTTATGGAAAAATAGGTATAAAAGTTTGGGTATGTAATGGTGAAGTTTTACCAACTAGAGATGGTGTAAATCCAAGAGAAGAAAGCAGAAAGAGCGACAGAAGAGACAACAAGAGAGATAACAGAAGAAACGATAGAAGAGGAAATGATAGAAGAGGAAACGATAACAGAGGAAACTACAGAGGACAAAAACCTCAAGGTGGACAAAGACCTCAAGGTGGATCAAGACCTCAAAGAACTGAAAACAAAGGAAATTAATAATAGTTAGGTTCAAGGAAGGAGGAAAAATACTCATGTTAATGCCAAAAAGAGTAAAGCGTCGTAGAGTTCATAGAGGAAGTATGGCTGGGCAAGCTCATAAAGGTAACAAAGTTACTTATGGTGAGTTTGGATTAGTAGCTTTAGAAGCTTCTTGGATAACTTCTAATCAAATAGAAGCTGCCAGAATCGCGATGACTAGATATATAAAAAGAGGGGGAAAGGTTTGGATAAAAATATTCCCTCATAAACCAGTAACAAGAAAACCAGCAGAAACTCGTATGGGTGCAGGGAAAGGTTCTCCAGAATATTGGGTAGCTGTAGTTAAGCCAGGAAGAGTTATGTTTGAATTAGCAGGTGTTTCTGAAGATAAAGCAAGAGAAGCTATGAGACTTGCTGCACATAAATTACCAATCAAATGTAAATTTGTTAAAAAAGAAGATTTAGAAGTAAAGGGTGGTGAATAGGATGAAAGCTAAAGAATTAAGAGATTTAACAAGCGAAGAGCTAATGAACAAATTAAACGACTTCAAAAGTGAATTATTTAGCTTAAGATTCCAATTAGCTACTGGTCAATTAGAAAATACAGCTAGAATAAAGTTTGTTAAGAAGGATATAGCAAAAGTTAAAACTGTTCTTGCTGAAAGAAAGTTATACGAAACTAGAGCTTAATTTGGAAAGGAGGCTTTTTAAACATGGAAAGAGGAAGAAGAAAAGTTAGAATAGGCCGTGTTGTTAGTGATAAGATGGATAAAACAATAGTAGTAGCTGTTGAAGAATTCGTACGTCATCCACTATATAACAAACGTGTTAAGAGAACTAAGAAATTTAAGGCTCATGATGAAAAGAATATATGTAACATCGGAGATAGAGTTAAAATAATGGAAACTAGACCTTTATCTAAAGATAAGAGATTCAGACTAGTTGAAGTTGTTGAGAAAGTTAAGTAGTTTTTGAAGAAGGAGGGATTACGATATGATACAACAAGAATCACGTCTAAGAGTTGCTGATAACTCAGGAGCTAAAGAACTTTTATGTATACGTGTTCTAGGCGGAAGTAAAAGAAGATATGGTAACATAGGCGACGTTATAGTTGCTACTGTTAAAAGTGCAACACCTGGTGGAGTTGTAAAAAAAGGTAAGGTTGTTAAAGCTGTTATAGTAAGAAGCAAACAAGGCGTAAGACGTAATGACGGAAGCTATATATCTTTTGATGAAAATGCTGCTGTTATAATAAAGGACGATAAAACTCCAGTAGGAACTCGTATATTCGGGCCTGTTGCTAGAGAGTTAAGAGACAATGAATTCATGAAAATAGTTTCTCTTGCTCCAGAAGTACTATAATTAAGGAGGTGCAATAGGACATGATGCGTGTTAAAAAAGGTGACACTGTTGTAGTTATAGCAGGTAAAGATAAAGGTAAAAAAGGTTCAGTTTTAAAGGTATACCCTAAAGCTGATAAAGTATTAGTTGAAGGTGTAAACGTAATAACTAAACATCAAAAACCAAGTGCTATGAACCAACAAGGTGGAATAATAAATAAAGAAGCCCCAATACACATATCTAATGTAATGCCATTTGATCCTGAAACAGGAAAAGGCGTTAGAGTAAGATATGAAGTAAAAGATGGGACAAAAGTAAGAGTATCAGCAAAGAGCGGAAAAGAATTATAATAAATATTGCTTGAAAGGAGGGACCTTAAATGGCTTCTAGATTACAAGAAAAATACATGAAAGAAGTTGCTCCTGCTTTAATGGAGAAATTTGGATATAAAAACGTAATGGAGATACCTAAGTTAAATAAAATAGTTATTAACATGGGTATAGGTGACGCTAGAGAAAATCCAAAAGGATTAGAAAAAGGCGTTGAAGAATTAGAAATAATATCAGGACAAAAGCCTGTTATAACTAAAGCTAGAAAATCTGTTGCTAACTTCAAACTAAGAGAAGGAATGCCAATAGGAACAAAAGTTACATTAAGAGCTGACAAAATGTTCTACTTTATGGACAAATTAGTATCAGTTTCTTTACCAAGAGTTAGAGACTTTAGAGGTGTTAACCCTAATGCTTTTGATGGTAGAGGAAACTATGCTTTAGGAGTTAAAGAACAATTAATATTCCCTGAAATAGAATATGATAAAATTGATAAAGTAAGAGGAATGGATATAATATTCGTTACTACAGCAAAAACTGACGAAGAAGCTCGTGAATTATTAAAATTATTAGGAATGCCATTTTCTAAGTAAGCAAAGGAGGGATTCCCGTGGCTAGAAAAGCGATGGTTGTTAAACAACAAAGAAAGCAAAAGTACGCTACTAGAGAATACACTAGATGTACTATATGCGGAAGACCGCATTCAGTTTTGAAAAAATTTGGTATATGCCGTATATGCTTTAGAGAATTAGCTTATAAAGGTCAAATACCTGGTGTTAGAAAAGCAAGCTGGTAGAAGCTTGATTAGAATGGAAGGAGGGCTACAAAATGACAATGACAGATCCAATTGCAGATATGCTTACTCGTATAAGAAATGCTAATGTTGTTAAGCATGAAACTGTAGATGTTCCAGCTTCTAATATGAAGAAAGAGTTAGCTAGAATCTTATTAGAAGAAGGTTTCATAAGAGGTTATGATGTTATAGAAGATGGAAAACAAGGTATCATAAGAATACAATTAAAGTACGGACAAGAAGGCGAAAGAGTTATCACAGGTCTTAAGAAAATATCTAAGCCTGGTATGAGAGTTTACGCTGCTAACCACGAAATACCAAAAGTATTAAATGGATTAGGAATATCAGTAATATCTACTTCAAAAGGAATATTAACTGACAAGCAAGCTAGAAAAGAAAATGTTGGTGGAGAAGTAATCTGCTACGTTTGGTAATCAATATGAACAATGTAAGGAGGTGCGACCATGTCAAGAATAGGTGTTAAGCCAATAATAATACCAGCAGGTGTTGAAGTTACTATAGCTGAAGGAAATTTAGTTACAGTAAAAGGTCCAAAGGGAACTTTAACTAAACAATTAAGTGCTGAGTTAAATATAAAAAAAGAAGAAAATACAATAATGGTTGAAAGACCAACTGATAATAAAAAACACAGATCTTTACACGGATTAACTAGAACTTTATTAGATAATATGGTTGTAGGTGTAAATACTGGTTTCGAAAAGAAATTAGAACTAAAAGGTGTTGGATACAGAGCTCAAAAACAAGGAAAGAAATTAGTTATGAACTTAGGTTTCTCTCATCCAGTTGAAATGGAAGATCCAGAAGGAATAACTGTTGAAGCTCCAAACCAAACTGAGTTAATAGTAAAAGGTATAGACAAGCAATTAGTAGGAAACTATGCTGCTAAAATAAGAGCTTGGAGAAAGCCAGAGCCATACAAAGGTAAAGGTATAAAATACGTTGATGAAGTAATCAGACGTAAAGAAGGAAAAACTGGTAAAAAATAATACCAAAACTTAAACGCTAGAAAGGAGTGAGCTAGGTGTTAAAAAAGGCTGATAAAAATGCTAATAGACTTCAAAGACATAAGAGAGTTCGTAGAAAAATAAGCGGTACTGCTCAAAGACCAAGATTATGTGTATTTAGAAGTGCTAACAATATATATGCTCAAATAATAGATGACACAAACAGAGTAACTCTAGTTGCTGCATCTTCTTTAGAAGCAGAAGTTAAGAGTGCTGTTAATCATACAGGAAATAAGGAAGCAGCTAAGAAAGTTGGAGAATTAGTTGCTAAAAAAGCTGTTGAAAAAGGAATCACTGAAGTTGTATTTGACAGAGGTGGATACTTATATCATGGAAGAATTCAAGAATTAGCTGAAAGTGCTAGAGAAGCTGGTCTTAAGTTCTAATACGAAGGAGGGAAAAATACATGCTACGTCGTAAGCCGATAGATGCAGGACAACTTGACTTACAAGAAAAAGTTGTTGAAGTAAGACGTGTTACTAAGGTTGTAAAAGGTGGTAGAAACTTCAGATTTGCAGCGTTAGTAGTTGTTGGAGATGAAAACGGACACGTTGGTATAGGTGCTGGGAAAGCAATGGAAGTACCAGACGCTATAAAAAAAGCAGTTGAAGATGCTAAGAAAAATCTAATAGTAGTGCCAATGGTTGGGACTACAATTCCTCACGAAGTACGCGGACACTTTGGTGCTGGAAATATATTAATAATGCCTGCTGTAGAAGGTACAGGTGTAATAGCTGGGGGACCTGCTAGAGCCGTACTTGAGTTAGCTGGACTAAAAGACGTTAGAGCTAAATCTTTAGGATCTAACAATCCAAGAAATATGGTAAATGCTACAATAGAAGGACTTAATTCTCTAAAAACAGTTGAAGATATAGCTAAACTTAGAGGTAAAAAAGTTGAAGAACTTCTAGGGTAAGGAGGTAGTGTAAAATGGCTAAATTACAAATAAAATTAGTTAGAAGTGTTATAGGAACTACTCCTAACCAAAAAAAGAATGTTGAAGCGTTAGGATTAAGAAAAAGAGAACAAGTTGTTGTAAAAGAAGACAATGCTCAAATAAGAGGTATGATAAAAAAAGTAAGTCATTTATTAGAAGTAACTGAAATAGCTGAATAATTTTTAAAAAGTAGTGCAAGGAGGTGCAATCCATGAAGTTACATGAGTTAAAACCTGCTGAAGGTGCAGTAAGAGCTAAAAGAAGATTAGGTAGAGGTACTGCAACTGGACAAGGTAAAACTGCAGGACGTGGACAAAAAGGTCAATGGTCTCGTTCTGGTGGTGGAGTAAGAGTAGGGTTCGAAGGTGGACAAATGCCACTAGCTAGAAGACTTCCTAAGAGAGGTTTCAATAACATATTTAAGAAAGTTTACACAGAAGTTAATGTTGAAGTTTTAAATAGATTTGAAAATGGAACAGAAATAACTGCAGAATTATTAAAATCTACTAAAACTATAAGCAAAATAGGTAAAGATGGAATTAAAATCTTAGGTGAAGGTAATTTAGAAAAAGCTTTAACTGTTAAAGCTGCTAAATTTACAGCTTCAGCTCAAGAAAAAATAGAAAAAGCTGGTGGAAAAGCAGAGTTAGTATAATAACCTGCTAATCTCCTAGCCAGTACAGGCGGGGTGAATTAGCGTGCTGTCAAAATTAAAACAAGCTTGGAAGATTAAAGCAGTAAGAAAAAAAGTAATGTATACACTTATGATGATCGTGATATTCAGAATAGGTACTACAATACCAGTTCCAGGTATAGACACTAGTATTATACAAAAGATGGTAGGCGGCAATAGTCTACTTTCTCTGTATAATATGTTTACTGGTGGAGCATTTAGTAACTTTTCACTATTTGCTTTGGGTATAAGTCCATATATTACTGCATCAATCATAATACAGCTTCTAACAGTAGGTTTTGAAAGTTTAGCAGAACTTCAAAAATCTGGTGAAGAAGGAAAGAAAAAAATCAATAAGTACACTAAATATACAGCACTAGCTCTAGCAGTTGTACAAGCTTTGGGAATTACATTAGGAATTGTAAGAAGTGCTTTAATATCAAATAGTGTGTTTTTTATCACAACTGTTGTAATAACATTAGTTTCAGCAAGTATGTTAGTAATGTGGATTGGGGACAAAATTACCGAAAAAGGAATTGGTAATGGTAGTTCAGTAATAATATTTGCAGGTATTATATCAAGAATACCAACAGATGTTATTAAAATCGCACAACAAGTTAAATCTGGTCAAGTTGCACCTTGGGTAATAATACTTCTAATTGTAGTTATATTACTTACAGTTACAGGAGTTACATTTATACAAGAAGCTACTAGAAAGATACCTGTACAATATGCTAAAAGAGTTGTTGGAAGAAAAATGTATGGAGGACAAAGTTCTCATATACCAATGAAAGTTAACCAATCAGGAGTTATGCCTATAATTTTTGCTAGTTCACTTTTAGCTTTTCCACAAACAATAGCTATGTTTATGGGGGCAGATGCTCAAGCTTTTGTTCAAAAATACTTAAGTATGGCAACAGAACAAGGATTTTGGACATACAGATCAATTGAAATTCTACTTATAATTTTCTTCTCATATTTTTATACAACTGTATCATTCAATACAGAAGATATATCTAAAAATATGAAAAATAATGGTGGATTTATACCAGGTATCAGACCAGGTGAACCTACTATGGATTATTTAAATAGAATCTTAACAAGATTAACTTTAGCTGGAGCTACTTTCTTAGCAATAATTGCTATGGTACCAGCTCTTACAACACATTATATGAATGTAAATATGAGTCTAGCTGGGACTTCATTGCTAATCGTTGTTGGGGTTGCTTTGGAGCTTAAGAGACAGTTAGAGTCAAACTTAGTTATGAGAAGCTATCAAGGTTTCTTAAAATAAAATGGAGATGGATAATATGAGAATAATATTACTTGGACCTCCAGGTGCTGGTAAAGGTACTCAGGCGGCAGGAATAGTAGAAAAATACAATATACCTCATATATCAACAGGAGATATATTCAGAAAGAATATAAAAGAGGGAACAGAACTTGGAAAAAAAGCTAAAGAATACATGGACCAAGGTTTATTAGTACCAGATGAGTTAACTGTAGGTTTAGTTACTGATAGAATATCTCAAGAAGACTGTAAAAATGGATTTATGTTAGATGGATTTCCAAGAAATGTAGCACAAGGTGAGCATTTAGATGTATTCTTAAAAAATGCTGGTATAGTACTAGATAAAGTTGTCAATATTGAAGTTGATAAGAGTATATTAGTATCTAGAGCAGTTGGTAGAAGAATATGCAAGTCTTGTGGAGCTACTTATCATGTTGAGTTTAATCCTCCTAAAGTAAAAGGTGTATGTGATGTATGCCAAGGAGAATTATATCAAAGAGCTGATGATAATGAAGAAACTGTATCTAAGAGAATACAAGTTTATCTAGATGAAACTAAGCCTTTAGTAGATTATTATAACAAACAAGGTATAATAGCTGATATAAAAGGTGACCAAGCAATAGATAAAGTATTTGAAGATATTGTTGCTGCTTTAGGAAGTGGAAAATAAATGATTATCTTGAAATCAAAGAAAGAAATAGAACTTTTAAGAGAAGCAGGCAAAATTGTTGCTGATACTCATGAAGTTTTAAGAAATGCTATTTCTCCGGGAATATCTACTTTAGAATTAGATAAAATAGCTGAAGAGAATATAAGAAAATACAATGCTGAACCATCTTTTAAAGGATATGGAGGTTTTCCAGGAAGTATATGTGCTTCTATCAATAGAGAAGTTGTACATGGAATTCCAGGTGAGACTCTATTAAAAGAAGGAGACATTGTAAGCTTAGATATAGGAGCCTATTATAAAGGATATCATGGTGATTCTGCGAAAACTCATGGAGTAGGCATGATATCTGAAGAAGATAGGAAATTAATAGAAGTAACTAGAGAAAGCTTCTATGAAGGAATAAAATTTGCTAAATTAGGATATAGACTTTCAGATATCTCACACGCAGTACAAACACACGTTGAGAAACATGGTTTCTCAGTAGTTAGGGATTTGGTAGGACATGGAGTTGGAGCAAATCTTCATGAAGATCCACAGGTACCTAATTATGGACTCCCAGGAAAAGGACCAAGACTTAGAGAAGGAATGGTTATTGCTATAGAGCCAATGGTTAATGCAGGTCGTTATCATGTAAAGACTCTATCAGATGGGTGGACGACTGTTACAATAGATGGAAAAAAATCAGCTCATTATGAGCATACGATAGCAATTACTGAACATGAACCTTTGATATTGACAAAGTTGTAAATTAAGAAGTAGGTGAAAAAAGTGCTATCAGATAATTTAAGTATAGGTCAAGTTGTTAAGGTTTCATTAGGTCGAGATCAAGGAAATTTATTTTTCGTAGTCAAGATAATTAATAATGAATATGTATTAATAGCTGATGGAAAGAAAAGAAAACTTGACAAACCTAAGTTAAAGAAAGTTAAGCACTTAAAAAAATATAATTTTATTAATGATGAAGTTAGAAAAAGAGTAGTATCTGGACAAGAGATTACAGATTCTTTTTTAAGAGCTGAACTTACTAAGTTAAATTAGACAATTTAACTTATTGAAATGGAGGGCTGGTTAGTTAATGGCCAAAAAAGATGTTATAGAATTAGAAGGTACAGTTTCAGAAGCTTTACCTAATGCTATGTTTAAAGTTAAATTAGAAAATGGACATGAGATATTATGCCACATTTCTGGAAAGCTAAGAATGAACTTCATAAGAATTCTTGAAGGTGATAAGGTGAATGTTGAACTTTCTCCATATGACCTTACAAGAGGAAGAATCACTTGGCGTAAGAAGTAGACTATCTTGATATTTAGTCTAAGGAGGGATTAATAATGAAAGTTAGACCATCAGTAAAACCAATATGTGAAAAATGCAAAGTAATAAAAAGAAAAGGAAAAGTAATGGTTATCTGTGAAAATCCAAAGCATAAGCAAAAACAAGGATAAGAAATTATTACTAGTATTTTGTTAAATTTTATAGTATAATACTATATTGTGATGTTAACAAAAGAACGTTAAAATCGTTGAACAATCTGACGTAGGATTGATATATGATATGAAGTTTTAAACACTAAAAACTATGTGTAGGAGGTGCGATCATGGCAAGAATAGCTGGGGTAGATTTACCTAGAGAAAAAAGAGCGGAGATAGGCTTAACTTATATATATGGTATAGGTAAAGCAACTGCTAACGAAATATTAGCTAAAGCTGAGATAAATCCAGATACAAGAATAAAAGATTTATCAGAAGATCAAGTTAATGAGTTAAGAAAAGTTATAGATGACGATTTCTTAGTTGAAGGTGACTTAAGAAGAGAAATTGCTTTAAACATAAAGAGATTAAGAGATATAAAATGTTATAGAGGAATTAGACATGGTAAAGGTCTTCCATTAAGAGGACAAAGAACTAAAACTAATGCTAGAACTAGAAAAGGTCCTAGAAAAACAGTATCTCGTAAAAAGAAAAAATAATTAAATAATAATTAGATGAAGGAGGGAAAAGGAAAATGGCTAAACCAAAAAAGAAAGTTACACGTGTTAGAAGAAGAGAACGTAAAAATATAGAACGTGGTCATGCTCATATACAGTCAACTTTCAACAATACAATAATAACTTTAACTGACGTTCATGGAAATGCTATATCTTGGGCAAGTTCAGGACAATTAGGATTCAAAGGATCAAGAAAATCAACTCCATTTGCATCTCAAATGGCTGCTGAAACAGCTGCAAAAGCTGCGATGGAACACGGATTAAAAAGTGTTGAGGTATTCGTAAAGGGGCCAGGTTCAGGAAGAGAAGCTGCTATAAGAGCTTTACAAGCAACTGGACTAGAAGTAACTATGATAAAAGACGTTACTCCAATCCCACATAACGGATGTAGACCACCAAAGAGAAGAAGAGTGTAATTAATAAGAGTACAAATAGGAGGTGTAGATAAATGGCAAGATATACAGGTGCATCATGTAGACAATGCCGTAGAGAGGGAATGAAATTATTCCTTAAAGGTGATAGATGTTATACAGATAAATGTGCTATAGTTAAAAGAAACTATGCTCCAGGTCAACATGGCCAAGGGAGAAAGAAAGTTTCTAACTATGGATTACAATTAAGAGAAAAACAAAAAGTTAAAAGAATATATGGAGTTTTAGAAACTCAATTTAGAAATTTATACGAACGTGCTGAGAACATGCCTGGAAAATCAGGTGAGAACTTATTAAGTTTATTAGAGAGAAGATTAGACAATGTAGTTTACAGAATGGGACTAGCATCTTCTAGAAAAGAAGCTAGACAATTAGTAACTCATGGTCATTTCACTTTAAATGGAAATAAAGTAGATATAGCTTCATTAACAGTTAAAGTTGGAGATGTGATAGAAGTTAAAGAAAAATCAAGATCTTCTGCAAAATTCAAAAATTTAGTAGAAGTTAACTCAAGAATAGCTCCTAAATGGTTAGAAGCTAATGTAGAAGGAATGACAGCAAAAGTAGTTGGTGTTCCAACAAGAGAAGATATAGATCTTGAAATAGCAGAGCACTTAATCATAGAACTTTACTCTAAATAATAAGCACACTTTTAAAAATTATTTTAAAATTTTGTTTACCCTCAGTGGATTACTGAATTTTAAGGAGGGTTTTGTCCATGATAGAAATAGAAAAGCCAAAAGTAGATATAGTTGAGCTTAGCGAAGACTATAGATATGGTAAGTTTGTTATAGAACCTCTAGAAAGAGGATATGGAATAACTATAGGTAACGCACTAAGAAGAATATTATTATCATCTTTACCAGGTGTAGCTGTAAATGCTATAAAAATAGATGGAGTTCTTCATGAATTCTCTACAATACCTGGTGTTAAAGAAGATGTTACAGAGATAATATTAACTTTAAAAGAGCTTTCAGCAACTATAGATGGTGAAGGAAGTAGAACACTTAAAATAGAGGCTCAAGGACCATGCTCTATCACAGGTTCAGATATAATCTGTCCTCCAGATGTTGAAATATTAAGCAAAGACTTAGCAATAGCTACATTAGATGATAATGCCAAGTTTAATATGGAAATATTTGTAGATAAAGGTAGAGGTTATGTTTCTGCTGAAGAAAATAAAACAGAGAATGTTCCAATAGGTGTTTTACCTGTGGATTCAATATATACTCCTGTTGAGAAAGTTAGTTATCATGTAGAAAACACAAGAGTTGGTCAAAAAACAGATTATGATAAATTAGTACTAGAAGTTTGGACTAATGGTAGTATAAACCCTCAAGAAGGTATATCATTAGCTGCAAAAGTATTAGTTGAGCATTTAAATCTATTTATAGACTTAACTGAACATGTAAGTAGTGTTGAAATCATGGTAGAAAAAGAAGAAGATCAAAAAGAAAAAGTTCTTGAAATGACTATAGAAGAATTAGATTTATCAGTTAGATCATACAACTGTTTAAAGAGAGCGGGAATTAATACAGTTGAAGAATTAGCTAATAAGTCTGAAGACGATATGATGAAGGTTAGAAACCTAGGTAAAAAGTCATTAGAAGAGGTAATACAAAAACTAGAGGAACTTGGGCTAGGTTTAAAACCAAGTGAAGAATAGCGAGCAAAGGAGGGATAAGAATGGCTAAGTACCGTAAATTAGGACGTGAAACAGCTCACAGAAACCTTATGTTAAGAAACTTAGTAACTTGTTTACTAAGAAGTGGAAGAATAGAAACTACAGTAACTAGAGCTAAAGAAACTCGTAGAATGGCTGAAAAGATGATAACTCTTGCTAAAAGAGGAGATCTTCATGCTAGAAGACAAGTTTTAGCTTATGTTATGGATGAAACAGTAGTTAATAACTTATTCACAGATTTAGCTCCAAAATATGCTGAGAGAAATGGTGGATACACTAGAATAATAAAAATAGGGCCAAGAAAAGGCGATGCTGCTGAAATGGCTTTTATAGAATTAGTATAGTAAGGAAAGGATTAGGCTTGATGGCTTAATCTTTTTTTTATTTTTTTGACTAAGGTGTGATATAATAATGTGTAAAATGATTTTTATAAGTTATTGCTTACTAAAAGGAGTATGAATTAATGGATAATATAATAAAAGTAAACAATATTTCATTTGAGTATATTACAGATGAAGCAAAACTTAAAGCAATAGATAATTTAAGCTTGGATGTTAAAAAGGGAGAATTTGTTGCGATAATAGGACATAATGGTTCTGGTAAGTCTACTTTATCTAAAAACTTAAATGCTATTCTTATGCCTACAGAAGGAAATATTCTCATTGATGGAATGGATACCAAAGAAGAAGAAAGATTATGGGATATAAGACAAACAGCAGGCATGGTATTTCAAAACCCAGATAATCAAATTGTTGCCACAATAGTAGAGGAAGATGTAGCTTTTGGTCCTGAAAACTTAGGCATAGAGCCAAAAGAGATAAGACGTATTGTAGAAGAGTCTTTAAAAAGTGTAGGTATGTATGATTTAAGAGGTAGACAACCACATTTGTTATCAGGTGGTCAAAAACAGAGGGTTGCAATAGCAGGTATAATTGCAATGAGGCCTAAGTGTATAATATTTGATGAAGCAACAGCGATGTTAGACCCATCTGGAAGAAAAGAAGTTATGAAAACAATAAAAAGACTTAATAAAGAAGAAAATATAACTGTTTTACATATAACGCACTTTATGGAAGAAGCTGTAGAAGCTGATAGAGTTGTCGTTATGGAGAAAGGTAAGAAACTTTTAGAAGGGACTCCTAAAGAAGTATTTAGTAAAATAGATATGTTAAAGGAAATCGGTTTAGATGTGCCTTGTATGACAGAGTTGTCTAGTTTATTAATAGAAGAAGGTATAAATATTAGTAGTGATATATTAACTGTGGATGAGATGGTGATGGAATTATGTCAATTATAGTAAAGAACTTAACACATATATATAATGAAGGGATGCCTTTTGCAAGTAAGGCACTTGATGATGTATCTTTTGAAATTAAAGATAGAGATTTTGTTGGACTTATAGGTCATACAGGTTCAGGAAAGTCTACATTGATACAACATTTAAATGGACTATTAAAGCCTTCCTCAGGAGAGATTTTTATAAATGATTTTAATATAACAGATAAGAATTTAAACCTAACTGAGATAAGGAAAAGAGTAGGTGTTGTATTTCAATATCCAGAATATCAATTATTTGAAGAAACAATTGATAAAGATATAGCTTTTGGACCCGCTAATTTAGGTCTAGAAGAGGCTGAAATACATAATAGGGTAAAAGCATCGATGGAAGCCGTAGGACTTGACTATGAGGAATTTAAAGATAAATCTCCATTTGAATTATCAGGAGGACAAAAACGTAGAGTTGCAATAGCTGGAGTTATAGCAATGAATCCAGAAGTACTTATATTAGATGAGCCAACTGCGGGTCTTGACCCTGGTGGAAGAGATGAAATTTTCAATTTAATAAAAAACTTACATGAAAAAAACAATATGACTATAATATTGTCATCACATAGTATGGATGATATGGCAAAGTTGGCACAAACTTTAATTGTTATGAATCATGGAAAAATAGAATTTATGGGTACTCCTAGAGATGTATTTAAATCAAATGCTATTAAATTAAAAGAAATTGGTTTAGATATTCCACAGGTTTTAGAACTTGCATTGAAATTAAGAGAACAAGGTTTTGACATTAGTGAAGACATATTGACTTTAGAAGAAGCAAAACAGGAAATATTAAGAGTTGTGAGAGGGCGAGGATTATGTTAAAAGATATAACTATAGGGCAATACTACCCAACAAGTTCTGCTATTCATAAATTAGATCCAAGGATAAAACTTGTAGCAACAATTGTATTTATGGTATCTATATTTGTAGTAAATAAATTTTGGCCTTATATGATAGTTTTATTATGTTTATTAGGTATGATAAAGTTAGCTAATATACCAGTTAAGTATATTGTTAAGGGTGTAAAGCCTCTTAAGTGGATTATTTTATTTACATTTATTATAAATATTTTTTTCTTACCAGGTGATGAGATATGGTCATTTGGATTTTTAACGATAACAAGTCAAGGTTTGAGACAAGCAATTTTTATGGCAATAAGACTTATATTTTTAGTAATTGGGACATCATTACTTACTTTAACAACTTCACCAATAGAATTGACAGATGGTATAGAGAGATTATTGAATCCCTTTAAGAAAATTGGTTTACCAGTTCATGAGCTTGCAATGATGATGACAATTGCTTTGCGCTTTATTCCGACATTATTGGACGAAACAGATAAAATAATGAAAGCTCAGATGTCTAGAGGTGCAGACTTTGAAAGTAAAAATCTTATAAATAGAGCTAAAAATCTAGTACCTCTTTTAGTTCCACTATTTGTTAGTGCATTTAGAAGAGCAGATGAATTAGCTATGGCTATGGAAGCTAGATGTTATAGAGGTGGGCACAATAGAACAAAAATGAGGGAGTCTGTTATAGTAAAAGCAGATTATATAGCATGTGTGTTTCAAGTTATTTATTTAGGATTAATCATAGCTACTAGATTTATAGCGATTTAATAGAAGTATATATAGATGAGGTAAAATATGAGAAATATAAAGATTACAATCCAATATGATGGTAGAAATTATTGTGGATGGCAGAAGCAACCAGATTCTCTAGGGATACAAGGTACAATTGAAAAGGCTATATATGAGATAACGAATGAAGAAGTTAAACTTATAGGGTCAGGTAGAACTGATTCAGGAGTTCATGCTCTTGCACAAACTGCAAATTTTAAAATTAGTTCAAGTATAAGTATAGAAAGTATACCAATGGCACTAAATGCTAAGTTACCAAAAGATATATCAGTTATAGAAGCATGTGAAGTTAATGATGATTTTCATTCAAGATACAGTGCAAAAGGAAAAACATATAAATATTTAATATATAACAGTAAGTTTAGACATCCAATACTTAACAACATATCATATCAAGTAAAGTACGAACTTGATTTTGATAAAATGTGTATAGAATCAAAAAGCCTATTGGGTACACATGATTTTAAAGGTTTTATGAGTTCTGGTTCATCTGTAAAAGATACAATACGAACAATATATGATATAAATATAAAAAAAACAGATGATTTAATTACTTTAGAAATTAGTGGACATGGGTTCTTATATAATATGGTGAGAATTATTGTTGGAACACTTGTTGATGTAGGTCGTGGTAGAATTAATGAATCATTTTTAGATATAATAGAATCCAAAAACAGATCAAGATGTGGACATACAGCTCCAGCACAAGGATTATTTCTTAAAAAAGTTCATTATTAACTTGACACACCAGGCTACATGTATTAAAATATATGAGAATGTGTTAATAAGTCCACTTGCCCCGGACTTGACATAAACGGTAAAAAATTTTTATGAAAAGTAGTTAAGGAGGGACAGTTATGAAAAGTTATATAGCTAAGCCAGCTGATGTACAAAGAAAATGGTACTTAGTTGATGCTGAAGGAAAAACATTAGGTCGTATAGCAACAGAAATTGCGACAGTATTGAGAGGTAAACATAAACCAACATTTACTCCTCACGTTGATGGTGGAGATTTTGTTGTTGTAGTAAATGCAGAAAAAGTAGTTTTAAGTGGAAAAAAATTAGATCAAAAATATTACAGATACCACACTGGTTATGTAGGTGGATTAAAAGAAATATCTTATAGAGATATGATGGATAAAAAACCAGAAGAAGTTATAGCACATGCTGTAAATGGTATGTTACCTAAAAACAAATTAAGAAGTAGAATGATGACTAGATTAAGAGTATTTGCAGGTGCTGAACACACTCATGCAGCTCAAAATCCAGAAGTTTTAAACTTTAAATAAGATTAATAGGTGAAAGGAGGAGTTTATAATGGCTAACGTTCAATATTATGGAACTGGAAGAAGAAAAAGTTCTGTTGCTAGAGTAAGACTAGTTGCAGGTGAAGGAAATATATTAGTAAATGGAAGAGCATTAGAAAATTATTTTAACTATGAAACATTAATAAGAGATGTTAAACAACCATTAGTTTTAACTGGTAATGAAAATAAATATGATGTTATAGTAAAAGTTGAAGGTGGAGGATTCACTGGACAAGCTGGAGCTATAAGACATGGTATATCTAGAGCTTTATTAAAAGCTGATTTAGATTTAAGACCTGCTTTAAAGAAAGAAGGTTTCTTAACTAGAGATGCAAGAATGAAGGAAAGAAAGAAATACGGATTAAAAGCAGCAAGAAGAGCTCCACAATTCTCAAAAAGATAATTATTTATTTTTTTGGAAAAGCAAAATCCTTTATTTTCTGCCATTTGGAAAATATGGGAGCATGTTAAAATGTTGGGTTTAAGTTAATTATTGATATACAATAAAATAATAAGATATCTTATTAGGATGTTTTTCAATAGAAAAACATCCTTTTTATTGTTTTAATTGTCTAATAAAAAATTACATGTTAAAGTTATTGGAATAATAGTTCTATTGAGAAATTAATAAAGAAAGTTACAGTAAATATAATTAAAAATTTTACATTTTATAAGCAATAGAATTTAGGTTATTCAATAATATAATTCATAATATAAATTGTAATAATTTATTATACCTGTTATTAGATAATAATTAAAAATAGGAATTTAGAGTAGACGTGAATATAGCATATTTA
>NZ_JAGWCT010000073.1:0-21032 GCF_020657815.1 Clostridioides sp. ZZV15-6597
ATATTAAATTAAACTCTCTTCAATTAAAAACCTATATATATACCTATTGTTAAAAAAACTAAAGATACAGCTGTTAAAATCAACAATATAGGCATTATAAATTTTACCCATTTTGAGAAAGGAACATGAGCTACTGCAAGTGCTCCCATTAGTACTCCAGATGTTGGAGTTATAAAGTTTGTAAGACCTACCCCAAATTGATAAGCAGTTACTATAACTTGAGCTGATATATTAACTAAATCACCAAGAGGAGCAAGAACAGGCACTGTAAGTGAAGCAAGTCCTGAAGATGATGGAATCAAAAATGCCAACGCAGCTTCCAAGAAAAATGATAGATATACAAATATAACCTTTGGAAGTCCACCTAAAAAGCTTGCTGCAGAATTTAATATAGTATCTATTATGAATCCATTTTGAGCAATTATTACAATTCCACGAGCTAAAGCTATTGCAAGAGCAGCTGATGCTAAATCTTTTGCTCCATCTATGAAACTATCAGAAATTTCACTTTGTGACAATCTACCAACTAATCCAGAAAGTACACCTATCGCAGCAAAACACATTGATATTTCTGGGATATACCATCCTTGACTTAAAACACCCCAAATCATTATCGCCATTCCTATTCCAAATATAGCAAGAACAGATACTTCTTTAAAAGTAAACTCTTTTATTTCAGTTGAAGTATGATTAAGTATTGATTTATTGTTTTTATCTATCTCATACACTATTGAGCTTTCAGGGTTTTCTTTAACTTTTTTAGCATAATACATTACAAACGCTATACTGATTAATATATATGCTATAAAAATCACTACTCTATATGCTACTCCTGAACCAGGAGCAAGTTGAGCTAGTGCTTGTGCAATACCAACTGAGAATGGATTTATTGTCGATGCAGCCGCTCCTGCCGCTGCTCCTATAAATACAATCGCAATGGCGGTTAGAGAATCATATCCTAAGGATGTCATAAGTGGAACAAATATCATATAAAATGGTAATGTTTCTTCTGCCATCCCAAATGTAGTACCTCCAAGACCAAATAAAATCATTGATATCGGAATTATAAGTAGTTCTTTTCCTTTAAACTTCGATATAACTGATGCTATTCCTGCTTCTATAGCTCCAGTTCTATTTACAATACCAAAAGCACCTCCAACTATTAAAACAAATCCTACAACTTCTGCTGAATCAATAAAACCTTCTATAGGCGCTTTAAAAACATCTGTAAATCCTTGAGGATTACTTTCTACACTTTGATAAGTCCCTGGTACAACAACCATCCTACCTTCTACATCTTCTCTACTAAATTCACCACTTGGTACTATCCACGTTAATATTGCCATTAAGACTATTAGCAAGAATATAATTGTAAAAGTGTGTGGTATAATAAATCGTTTCTTCTTACTGTCAATCATTATAATGTCCTCCATACTTTACTAAATTTTGAATCTATATAGGATATTTTTTAATCTCTCTGACTAAAGTTTTCCCTTTTTACAATTTTTTATTAGCAAAGATACAAAATAAAAAAGCTCTCTTTTAGATTTTAAAAGATAGCTTTTTTTATTTTTATTCAATTTAAATACTTTACTTCCTATTTTGCTAATTGAATTTTTTCATTATAATTTGATATTGTTTCTTCAATATTTTTAGATTTCATTATAGTTGACATTACAGCAAAATCATCACAGTATTTTAATGTTTCTTTGACATTAGATGGTAGAATTCCTCCAAGTGCAACTATCTTAATATCAGTAATTTTCTTAGCTTCCTTTAAAAGTTCAATTCCTTTTGGCAATAAATTTTCTTTACACTTAGTTTCATATATATGTGATAATGTTATGTAATCTATTTCTATATTTTGTTTTCTTATTATTTCTTCTAGATACTTTACTTCTTCTACTTTATGTAATGACAATCCCAATATTTTATTTTCATTGAAATTATACCTATTTCCCAGTAAATTCAAAAACAATTTAAATGGAAGATGAATACCTTGACAATCTATCTTTTCAAAAAATTCTATATTACTATTTATTATGAAGTTTACGTTAAAGCCATCATTATTTTCTTTCTTTTTTATACTGTTCTTCAAGCTTTCATCTAATATTTTTTCTTGAAAATTAATGCACTTGATTTTCTTTTTTATCTTTATATATAAATCTTTTAATGCTTCATATTCTAAATCTTTTTCTCTTATTATAATATTTTCTACGCCACTCAATATAGATTCTTTAATAACCTCTAAGTATCGTTCCTCACTACATAAATTTCTATTTGTTATCAAATACATCTAAAATCTTTCCCAATCTTTAAATACATGTTGATAACCAATTGAATTTAGCATTTTCTCTATATCTTCAACAGTACTTTCATCATTTATTTTGAATTGAGCAGTATCATGTTCATCTTGAGAATGACCTCCTACATCTGTAGATACACCTGCACTTAATTTAGTTACCCCTAAAGGTATTATATGACTTCTCATTTCTAAATTTTCTCTAGTAGATATATTTAAAGCTGCATGAGGGTCAAACAGTCTCATACAAACCATAGCTTGAACTAAATCAGTATCGCTTATATCTACTAATTCTTCAAAACAACCTTTGAATGGTCTCATTCTTGGTGTTGAATATGAAAGCTCAATATGAGGATATTTTGTTTTTAGATATTTCCCATGCAATATCGTAAAGAAGGTCTCTTTTCTAAAATCGTTTAATCCTAAAAGCGCTCCTATTGATAGAGTTCTCATACCTGCCTTTGCTCCTCTTTCAGGAGCATCTAATCTAAATTTATAATTTGATTTTGGCCCTTTTAAATGTACTCTTTTATATATTTCCTCATCATAAGTCTCTTGGTATACAGTTAGACCTTCAACACCTTTGTCTACAATATACTTATATTCATCTACTTCCATCGGATATACTTCAATTCCTATAGATGGAAATTTATCTCTTAATATTTCTATAGCTTCACCTATATATTCTACACTTGAATGAAAACTACTTTCACCAGTTAAAACAAGTAGGTGTTTGAAACCTTCTTTTGAAATTTCATTTCCTTCCTCTCTAATTTCATCCATAGTTAGTTTTTTTCTTTTTATTCCACTTTTTATATTGTAACTACAATAAACACATTGATTTACACAGTAATTTGCTATATACATTGGGGTATATAGACAGACTGTCTTTCCAAAATATTGAACACTTAATTTATGTGCTTTTTGTGCCATAGCTTCTAAATGTTTTACAGCAGTTTCAGAAAGTAAATTTAATATATCAAAATCCTCAAGTTTGTCTTTTGATAAACTTCTTAAAACATCATTGTCTGTAACATTATTTAAATATCCATCAAAATCAAAATCCCTATATTTTTCTATTACCTCATAAAAACTCATCATCAATCACCACTTTCTATAAATTGCCTAAAAAACCTGTTAAAGGAGAAGATGCGTTTGCAAATTCTGATACACTTCCTGCTTTTGCTATATAAGCTTCTCGTCCACCTTCTACAGCTAACTTAAATGCTCTAGCCATTTGCACAGGGTCACCTGCTGAAGCTATAGCAGTATTAACAAGTACTGCATCAGCGCCCATTTCCATAGCTTCCATAGCTTGAGACGGTTTACCAATACCTGCATCAACTATTATTGGTATATCTAATTCATCTATCATTATTTTTATCATTTCTTTCATTTGAAGACCTCTATTTGAACCAATTGGAGCACCAAGAGGCATAACCGCTGCTGCTTTAGCTTCTATAAGTCTTCTTCCAGCATAAAGGTCTGGCGTCATATATGGAAGTACTATAAATCCCTCATCAGCAAGTATTTTTGTAGCTTTTATAGTTTCTTCATTATCAGGAAGTAAGTATCTAGTATCTGATATTACTTCTATTTTTATAAAGTCTCCACAACCCATTTTTCTAGATATTCTAGCTATTCTTACAGCTTCTTCTGCATTAGTAGCTCCTGATGTATTTGGAAGTATAGTCATTTCTTTTGGAATATACGTTAAGATATTTTCTTGTTTATTATCTAAATCTACTCTTCTAAGTGCCATTGTTATTATTTCGCTTCCACTTTCTTTGATTACTTTAGGCAATATATCATTTGAGCCATATTTACCTGTTCCAACCAATAATCTACTATTAAATTCATGTCCTCCAAGTACTAATTTATCCATTTTCTTTCCTCCCTATCTTAACTTTTTCAATTTTCAATCTTTTTATTTTGTGACTCACGCATTTACATATCTATAAGTATTTGTGTTGCCAAATTTGCCATATGATTTGCGCAAATAGCTACTCTTGGTGCCATAAGTCCTTCTCCAAATTTAGCTTCATTTACAAAATCTCCACATATATAAAATCTATCTCTTATTTTCTTAGTAGTTATTATATTTGAATCATAATAACCTGCCATACCTGATGATGCTATCAAATATTTATCTTTCAAGTTTAGTAAGGTATAATTACAAACTTGTGCTTTACATGAAGCATCATCGAAAGCTTCAATTATCAAATCTGCCTCTTTAAGTACATCCATATTGTATTTATTTAAAAAAACATTTTGCGTTTTTAATTTTACAAATGGATTAATTTTTGTTATATTTTCAACCATAGCATCTGTTTTTAGTTTTCCTATATCGTCTATAAAGTATTGCTGTCTATTTAAGTTAGATGGCTCTACAACATCATAATCTATAAGTAGAAGTTCTCCAACTCCAATTCGAGCTAAAGAGATAGCTATATTGGATCCAAGTCCACCTAGTCCCAATATAGCAACTCTTCCTTTTTTTAATTTATTATGCACATTTGGAGTATGCCTAGCTATCAACAAGCTTTCTAGCTCATCAAAAGAAGGCTTAACCCCTTTTTGTATAAGTGTTAATTTATCATTTTCAGAAAGTGGAATGTCGGCTTTAATTGGATATCCATTCAACACCAATACATCACATTTATGATTATAATTATCTCTAACTTTATAGGCAGTTGTATTTTCTTCAACATCTGTTAATATTTCATTTACAAATATTTTTATTTTAACCACCTCCAATAAAGCCAATAAGTTCTACAACATCTTCATCCTTTAATATATATGTATTGTAATTAGATTCTTCAACTATTTCTAGATTTATCTCAACTACAACTCTATCACTCTTTAAGTTATATTTATTCAACAAATCTATAACAGTTAAATTTTCTTTGAATTCAATATTCTTGCCATTAACCTTCACTAACTCACCTCCTCCTTTTGACTTTATTCAACCAATCCTTGGTACAAATTATATTAAATTAAGTTCCTCATTGTTTAATATTTTCTTAACTGTTCTCATTGAACACATTTTTCCACACATAGTACAACTATCTTCATGAGTAGGAGTTGACTCATCTCTATATCTTTTAGCCTTTTCAGGGTCTATTGCAAGTCTAAACATTTCACACCAATCTAAATCTGCTCTAGCTTTACTCATTTTGTTATCCCACTCACGAGCTCCTTTAACATTCTTAGCTATATCTCCTGCATGAGCAGCTATTTTAGCAGCTATTATCCCTTCTTTCATATCATCTAAATTAGGTAATCTTAAGTGTTCTGCTGGAGTTACGTAGCATAAAAAATCTACTCCTTTAGCACATGCTAATGCTCCTCCTATTGCACTAGTTATATGGTCATAACCTGGTGCTATATCCGTAACCAATGGTCCAAGAACATAAAAAGGCGCTCCATGACATAGTCTTTTTTCTAACACTACATTTGCTTCTATTTCATCAATAGCCATATGACCAGGGCCTTCTATCATGACTTGTACATTTCTTTCCCATGCTCTTTTAGTAAGCTCTCCTAATACAACAAGTTCTTGAATCTGAACACCATCTGTAGAATCTTTTATACAACCAGGTCTGCAAGCATCTCCTAAACTTAATGTAACATCATATTCTTCACAAATATCTAAAATCTTATCAAAATTAGTATAAATAGGATTTTCTTTATTATTTAACTCCATCCAAGCAAATAATAATGAACCTCCACGAGATACTATATGAGTCAATCTTTCATGATTTTTTATCTTTTGGCAAACACTTCTAGTAAGACCAGCATGTATAGTAATAAAATCAACTCCGTCAATAGCATGTTGTCTTATTACATTTAAAAATTCTTCTTCTGTTATATCCTTTAGTTCTTTTTCTAAATACCCTACTGCATCATACATAGGAACCGAACCTATCATTGCAGGTGACATTTCAACAACTTTTTCTCTAAATTCTCTAGTTTTTCCATAGTTACTTAAGTCCATTATTGCTTCAGCTTTCATGTCTATTGCCACTTTAACTTTTTCAAGTTCATTTTCTATATTCTTACAATCTCTTGAAATTCCTAGGTTTACATTTATCTTTGTTCTTAAATTTTTACCTACACCTTCTGCACTTAAGGATTTATGATTTTTGTTAGCAGGTATAACAACTTGTCCCTTTGCTATTAATTCTCTTAATTCATTTACATCTACTTGTTCCTTTTGAGAAACGATTTCCATTTCTTTAGTTATTATGCCTTTTCTAGCAGCATCCATTTGCGTTGTATAATTCATATTACATTCCTCCAAGATTAAAGTTATAGTTTTTAACAATAAAAAAAGTGCTTTTCCTTGTTTTGGAAAGCACTCTTATAATCATATATACACTTAGACAAATTTCTCACTATACAGAATAATTTATCTATTTATATAACAAAATTATATTACAAAGCTTCCCTTCGCAAGCATTATCTTGATCAGGTTATTAGGGTTTGTAAGTTACGGCTTTATCTCTCAGCTAGCCAATTCTAGCGCCCCTAGCTCTAAATTTTTATCATTTTTACAAATTCAGTATAACACAGCAAAAATATTAGTTCAACACAATAATACAAATTTTATATTTTAATCCACCTAACTTTACTCTAACGATACACCTTTTTTCGAATTTTCAAGATAAGTTTTAAGTATTACAGCCCTTATATTTTCATACTTTATTGAATCTGGAAGTTTTCTTTTTATGTTATTTAAATTTTCATAACCTATTTTTTCACACACTTCTAAAATCATTTTCTTTTCATCTTCAGTATAAAAACTTTCTAAATCCAATGTAAATGACATACTCTGCCCATCTTTCACATAATCATATACATATCCAATAACCGTAGATAAGGATACTTCTATTTCTTGGCTAACACTTTGTATGTCCTTCCCTTGATTTAGTAAATCTAATGCTATTTCATTGTTTTTTCTGCTTTCTCCATCTAGTATCAATTTTCTTTTTTTCTTTTTCTCCCAATTAACATCAATACTATTTTCTTTTACATAATGTTTAACTTCATCTAAAATACTAGCCCCATACTTTTCAATTTTTACTTCACCTATACCTGAAATATCCTTTAATTGTTCTTTATCAATGGGATATCTTCCACTTATTTCTTTCAAAGCTTTATTAGTTAAAATCATGTATGGAAGTAATTTTTCTTTTTTAGCATATTCTTCTCGAATATTTATTAGCCTTTCATATAAAGCTTTATCTGTATTAACTTCAAGAAATTCACTATTATCATTCGTTAAATCGATATTTTTTTCTTTATCTTTTTTATTTATATTATTTTTTTCGACATATTCTTTGATTAGTGTTTCAAAATCTTCACCATATTTTTGATATTTAATTTCTCCTACTCCGGATATATTTAGCATTTCTTCTTTATTGACTGGATAACTACTAGACATAGCTCTAAGTGTTCCATCTCCAAAAACCATATATGGAGCTATTTTTTCTTCACTTGCAATTAAGTGTCTTAACTCTCTTAAAGCATTATATAATTCATCTTCTACTTCTAGGGATTTTGTCATTACAATTTCCTTAAATTCTACCTTTGCCTCACCCTTCAAAACTTTCATAGACATATCATTTAATCTTATAGTTGGGTAACTTCCTCTGTTTCCGCTACCTAAAGTTTCGACTAAATCTAAAAACCCATGAGAAACTAATGTATTTATAAAATTCTTCAAGTCTTCACTTGAATAATCTCTCATAATATTATATGTAGACAAAGTATCTAAACCAAGTTGTAAAATTTTTTTGTTTTTAGACCCTCTAAGTACATCTACAATAGTATTAACACCATAGCTTCTTTTCATTCTAGCTACACATGAAATAACTTTTTGAGCATCTATGGTTTTATCTACTATTTCCCCCTCCACTAGACAATTACTACAGTTATTACAATTTTCTACATAATTTTCCCCAAAATAATTTAATATTGTCTTCCTATAACAAGAATTACTATAGACTAAATCAATCATATGCTGAAGTTTTTTATGTTGAAATAATTTTCTTTCGGGATTTTCAACACCAATATCTATTAAATATTTTTGTATATGTACATCTCCTGGAGAAAATAAAAGTATACATTCACTTTTTTCTCCATCCCTACCAGCTCTCCCTATTTCTTGGTAGTAATTTTCTACACTTTGAGGCATATTATAGTGTATAACCCATCTTATATTGGGCTTATCAATACCCATTCCAAATGCATTTGTTGCTATCATTATATCTATATTATCATTTATAAAATCTTCTTGATTCTTATTTCTTTCATTTTTAGATAAACCTGCATGGTATTTTGATACAGATATATTTCTCTTTGCTAAGCCATTATAGATATTTTCAACTTCTTTTCTAGTAGCTGTATATATAATTCCAGACTCATTTTTATGATTTTGAATATAATCTAAAATATATTTATTTTTACTAGATGATTTTACTATATTTATTGCTAGGTTTTCTCTATCAAACCCTGTTATGTAACAATCTGGACTCTCTAAACACAATAAATTTATTATATCAGCTCTTACCTCTTCTGATGCAGTAGCTGTAAAAGCTGTGACTATGGGTCTTTTAGACAAACTATTGATAAACGTAGAAATCCTTCTATAGCTCAGTCTAAAATCATGTCCCCATTGAGATACACAATGTGCTTCATCTATTGCAATTTGGCTTATGTCATTATTATTTATTAGTTCAAGAAATTCTTGAGTATCTAATCTTTCTGGAGCAATATAAAGTATTTTATAAGTATTTTTTCTAATATTACTTAATATTTCATTAAATTCTTTGTTTCCCAATGAACTATTTATAAAAGCAGCATTGATTCCCATGGCTTTTAAAGCGTCTACTTGGTCTTTCATAAGAGATATAAGTGGTGAAATCACTACTGTCATCCCATCTAATATCAATGCTGGAAGTTGATAACATATAGATTTTCCTCCTCCAGTTGGCATTATAGCTAATACATCTTTTTTATTCAAAATAGAATTTATTATGGACTCTTGGCCTTTTCTAAAACTTGTATATCCATAGTATTTTGATAATATTTCTAAAGGTTTTTTGTTCATATATTTCTCTCCCAATTCAAATTAATTAAACTTCTTTTCTGATTATGTTCAAATTTTTATTTTTATATTCACAATCGCATTATTCCAAAGTTTCTAGCTGTTATATATTATATATTAACATATATTTTTAAAAAAATAGTTTGCAAAGTAAAATAATTTATGATACATTCTAAATATAAATTTAATACTTAATCTTCGGGGTAGGGTGAAATTCCCAATCGGCGGTATAGCCCGCGAGCTGAGTTAAAACTTGGTTGATTTGGTTAAATTCCAAAGCCGACAGTAAAGTCTGGATGGAAGAAGATATATGCTAAATAAGTGTTTTTGTAGAGCAGTTTTGCTATACATTTATGCAATATTTATTGTAGATTATTCTAGACCCTGAGTTAATTCTCAGGGTTTTTTGTTTGAAAATTATCTAAGTTTAAATAGGAGGTGTAAATATTGTGAAATTTATAAGTCAAAAAGAAAAAGATATTTATTATATGAAAAAAGCTATTGAATTGGCCAAAAATGGAGAAGGTTTTGTAAATCCAAATCCATTAGTGGGATGTGTAATTGTTAAGGATAACGACATAATAGGTAAAGGATATCATGAGAAATTTGGCTCTAATCACGCTGAAATAAATGCTATAAATAGTGCTAATCAAAGTTTAAAAGACACTACTCTTTATGTAAATTTAGAACCATGTTCTCATTATGGCAAAACACCTCCTTGTGTAGATAAAATTATTCAAAATAAGATTAAGAGAGTCGTAATATCTACATTAGACCCAAATCCAATCGTTTGTGGTAATGGAGTAAAAAAACTAAGGGACAATAACATTGATGTTACTGTAGGTGTATTAGAAAAAGAAGCAAAACAATTAAATGAAATATTTTTTTACTACATAAAAACAAAAAAACCTCTTTGTATTGTAAAATCAGCAGTAAGTTTAGATGGCAAGATTGCCACAAAATCGCTAGAATCAAAATGGATATCTAATGAATCCTCAAGATATCTAAGTCATAAGTATAGAAATAAATATCAAGGTATAATGGTTGGGATAAATACAGTTTTAAATGATAATCCGTTGCTAACTTGCAGACTTAACCAGGAAAATGTATCTCACCCTGTAAGAATAATAATAGACACAAATTTAAAATTGCCAGTTGATAGCAAATTAGTTAAAGATAAAAACAGTAAAACTATAGTTTTTACGTGTTGTGAAGATAGTGAAAAATCATCAGTTCTAATAAAAAATAATATTGAAGTAGTACTTTCTCCTAAAAAAAATAATATGGTAGATTTAGAATTTGTAATGTATAAATTAGGAGAATTGAAAATTGATTCTGTTTTAGTTGAAGGTGGTGCTACACTTAATGACAGTCTATTTAGAAACAATTTAGTTGATAAAGTCAAATTATTTTTATCACCTAAAATTATAGGTGGAAAAGATGCTCCTACTTTCGTTTCTGGAGAGGGAATAAATTACTTATCAGATGCTATACAATTAGAAATTAAGAATGTAACTTTAATAGATGGAGATATTTTGGTGGAGTCTGATGTTTTAAATTAAATTTATAAATACATGTCTAGGAGGTCAAAATGTTTACTGGCATAGTAGAAGAAGTTGGAATACTTAGAAAAATCACAGCTAATGGCAAAAGTGGAAAAGTCAGCATACAATCAAATAAAATACTAGATGGCACAAATCTTGGAGATAGTATTGCTGTAAATGGAGTTTGCTTAACTGTTTCAAGTTTAGGTAAAAATGAATTTACTGCTGATGTCATGATGGAAACAGTTCGTTCCACAAATTTAAGTTCATTAAATCCAAATGATAAAGTAAATCTCGAAAGAGCTATGAGTCTTTCTTCTAGATTTGGTGGACACATAGTAACAGGTCATGTTGATAGTAAAGGTACTATTTGTAAATTTGAAAAAGATGAAAACGCAGTTTTAATAAGCATACAATCATCCAAAGAACTTTTATCAACAATAATACACAAAGGCTCTGTGGCTATTGATGGTGTAAGCCTAACTATAGCTTATCTAGATGATGAAATATTTAAGGTTTCTGTTATACCTCATACTAAATTTAACACTACTCTCTTAACCAAGAATGTTGGAGATTTTGTCAATTTAGAAAGTGATGTAATTGGAAAGTATGTTAATAATTTTCTTGTAAAAAACTACAAGGAATTAAATTCTAATAGTAATAACTATAAATCAAATATAGATAAAGAATTTTTATTTAAAAATGGTTTTTAAAAATAATAAAGGAGTGAATTACATGTTTAATACTATTGAAGAAGCTATTAATGATATCAAAAATGGAAAAATGGTAATCGTAGTTGATGATGAAAGTAGAGAAAATGAAGGAGATTTATTGATGGCAGCTGAAATGGCTACAGCTGAGACAATAAACTTTATGGCTACATATGGTAGAGGACTTATTTGTCTACCTGCTACTGAAGAAAAATTTAAAAGTTTAAATATACCTCTTATGGTTAAAGAAAATACAGACACATTTCAAACGGCATTTACTGTCACTATAGATGGCATAGACACTTTAACAGGTATATCTGCATATGAGAGAGCTGAGACTGTCAAACTATTCTGTAATGAAAGTTCCACAAGTAAAGATTTTAAAATGCCTGGACATGTATTCCCATTAATCGCAAAAACTGGAGGTGTCCTAGTTAGAGATGGTCATACAGAAGCTTCTGTAGACCTTGCTAGACTTGCAGGATTTAAAGAAATTGGTCTTATCTGCGAAATAATGAAAGATGATGGTACAATGGCAAGAGTTGATGATTTAATGATATTTAAAGAAAAACATAATTTAAAAATAATTACTATAAAAGACTTGATAGAATATCGTAAAAGAAATGAAACCACTATAGAAAAAATTTCTAGTGCTTTTCTTCCAACAAAATATGGAAATTTTGAAATCATAGGATATAAAGATATTTATTCAAATGAAGAACACATTGCACTTACTTACGGAAATGTAAACGAAGAAAATACACTAGTTAGACTTCATTCTGAATGTTTAACAGGTGATGTATTTCATTCTTTAAAATGTGATTGTGGCCTACAATTAGAAACTTCTATGAAAAAAATTGTAGAAAATGGGAGTGGTGTTTTAATTTATATGAAACAGGAAGGTAGAGGTATTGGCCTTTTAAATAAAATTAAAGCTTATAAGCTTCAAGAAGAAGGTTATGATACTGTTGAAGCAAATTTAATGCTTGGATTTGAAGAAGATATGAGAGATTTTTATATAGCTGCTCAAATATTAAAAAACTTACATATAAAAAGTATAAATCTTTTAAGTAATAACCCTGACAAAATAAACCAGTTAGAAAAATATGGAATAAAGATTGAGCATAGAGTTCCTATTAATGAAGAAATCAATGATTTTAATAAAATATATCTAAAAACTAAGAAGGATAAAATGGGACATCTATTAGATATTATATAGCTAATGGTATTTAATTCTTATTCTACTAAGTAATTTTTATTACAATAATATGTATACATACTAAAAATATAAATTTATAACCTAAATAAAATTGGAGGAAATAAAAATGATATATGAAGGAAAACTTATTGGAAAAGACTTAAAAATAGGTATAATAAACTCTCGTTTTAATGAATTTATAACATCAAAACTTTTATCTGGTGCTCAAGATTGCCTTTTAAGACATGATGTTACTCAGGAAAATATAGAAGTAGTTTGGGTACCTGGAGCTTTTGAGATTCCTCTTGTTGCTCAAAAAATGTCTAAGAGTGGTAAGTATGATGCTATAATATGTTTAGGATGTGTTATAAGAGGTGCTACTTCTCATTATGATTATGTATGTAGTGAAGTATCTAAAGGCACTGCAAAAGTATCTTTGGATAATGAATTACCTGTTATATTTGGAATAGTAACAACAGAAAATATTGAACAAGCTATTGAAAGAGCTGGCACAAAAGCCGGAAACAAAGGATATGATTGTGCTATGAATGCACTAGAAATGGCAAACCTATTTAAGGTTCTAGATTAAATACTATTATTGATTAAATAGTGGAAATTAAAATAGAGACTATAAAATACTATTAAGTACCAAGATGGCAAAGCATATTTGTCTTTTGGTACTTAATAATTTTAAACATGATTATATATGAAACTGCAATAACTCTATTAGTAAAGGATATTGAAACATAGTTTTCTACATAGTTACTTAAAAGAATATTTTGTTTAGAAAAGATTATTTTTCTACATCCTAATTGAGTGAAAAACTCTTGTAATATTCTTTATACTTAATGCGTCATCTGGGATTAATACATACAAAGTTGCTTTCTTAATAGAAACTTTGGTTTGTACATTTCTAATATAGTTTTCAGCATTACCTTCAAATAGATAGTGATAAAATGGTACATTTGGTATAGGCTGTATTGAAAAGGATATTCTCTCCTTTAAATCATTATCTTTATGATAAAACATAAAACAAGCACGGCATACTACAACAATATACTCATTCTTACTGAACAATTTATCTCCCTCTCCCCTAAAATATAAGTTAATAATTAGAAATACTTTTAAAAGCCTAAAATAACTACAAATATAACTCTGAATATAAAATACCATAAATTCGCATATATTACTATCAAAGCTATCGTTTTTATTTATAGCATATATTAATGTTATATTAATTATCTATTTTATTATTTTCTCGATTAATTATACAATATAATTAAGTAAGCAATAATAAACTATAAATGAACACCATAATTTAATGGTTGTTTATTGAATATTTATGGGGGACTGAATTATGAAAACAAGTTCAATACAAAATTTAACACTAGAAAAACGTAACCTTATAAAAAAATATTCTCTTACTTTGAATGAAGATTTAATTTGGGAATTTAAACACGATAAATACCACACTATAAAATACTTCACACACAAGTTTGCAGTTAAAGAATCTGTGCTTGCTCTTTTATTCAACATACACAGATTATGTTATGCTAAAATAAAATACTTTGAATCAAATTTTTCAAAATATGAACCTTATAAATACAGTTATCAAGAAGGATTTGTTAAATGTGAAATATATGATATGAGTTTTATGCTGCATAAATATAGCAATATGATGATAGACTTAAGAAATTTACAAGAAATCAAAAATATAGAAGAGTTTAGATTATTTTGTGATTACTTAGAAAGTTTTGAAGATAACTTACAAGATTTGATTGTGTAGTATTTAAAAATATAAGTTTTAATATAGGATTTATAATAATTAAATTGTATTTAAATACTAAAAACTTTTAATAAAATATAAAGTACTTGAGATAAAAAAATATTACTGGAATTAAAAATTCCAGTAATATAAGTTAACTAAAATACTATATTCATATAAATTAAATACACTCTAATCTATCAAAATTACTTTATAATTTTTATAATACTTTTTATCCTAAACGTTCATCAGATAATTCATTGTGCCACTCTGATACATTTTCTAATCCTTCTATTTCATCTGCAATAAATACAGGATCTTTTATTCCAGATTTTTTTTGACTTGTATAATCTTTTAAAGCAATAAATGCGTACTTACCTAAAAGAGTTATTGCTATTAAGTTTATTATAGCCATCAGTGCCATAAATAAATCTGCTAAATTCCAAACTACCTCTACTTGAGTAAGAGAACCAAATAAAACCATACCTACAACAAAAACTCTAAATACATTAAGTTTAGTTTTACTTCCACTCATAAACTCCATATTTGATTCTCCATAGTAATAATTTCCTACTATAGAACTAAATGCAAATAAGAATATACAAACTGCTATAAAAATATTTCCTATTGGTCCTATATGGTGAGTTAAAGCTTCTTGAGCTAATTCAATTCCTGTTGCTCCACTACTAGCATAATCTGAATATAATAATACCATGAATGCTGTACAACTACATATAATTATAGTATCTGTAAAAACACCTAGAGATTGGATTAAACCTTGTTTTACAGGATGAGTTACATGTGCTGTTGCAGCAGCATTAGGCGCACTACCCATACCTGCTTCATTAGAAAATAAGCCTCTTTTTACTCCAGTCATTACAACTCCCATAAATGTACCAATTGCCATTCCTCTAAAATCAAATGCGCTTTCTACTATTAATGATATAATTCCTGGTATTTCTGTTATATTCATTACAACTATAGCTAAAGCAACTAATATGTATAATCCTGCAAATACAGGAACTATTATTTCTGAAACTTTTGCTATTCTATGAACACCACCAAAAATAACTATTGCTGTTAAAATTCCAAGACCTATTCCCATAGCCATTTTACTTATACCAAATGCATTATTAAATGCCAATGAAACAGTATTTGCTTGAACTGCATTAAATACAAATCCATAACAGATAGTTATAAGTATTGAAAATAAAACACCCATCCATCTTTTATTTAAACCTTGTTCCATATAATAAGCTGGTCCACCTCTAAAAGCTGGTCCATTCTTAACTTTATAAATTTGAGCTAATGTACTCTCCACAAAACTTGAAGCAGAACCAATTAATGCTATAAGCCACATCCAAAATACAGCACCAGGACCTCCTGCTACTACTGCAATTGCTATTCCTGCTATATTTCCAGTACCAACTCTTGAAGATGTACTTATACAAAAGGCTTGAAATGAAGATATTTTTCCTTCTTTTTTTGCATTTTTATTTGCTGCACCATCACCTAAAAGCCTAAACATTTCTATAAAATATCTGAATTGTACAAAATTTGTTTTAATAGTAAAGTAAATACCAATTACAACTAACATTATAATTAGAATATAAGACCATAAGTAATTGTTTACAAATACTACCGCATTATTAATGCCCGTTAAAATACCATTTAAAAAATCCATTTTATTAATTACCCCCTGTTAATATTGTTTTCTCAATAAATCTTAAAATCAAAAAAATGCATAATTCCTTGTGAAAAATTCATTAATTTAATTATAATATTTATAAATTTAAATTACAAGGTTTAAAATGAATAATTTGTTTGATAAATTGCAGTTTTATCTTTAAATTCAACTTTATTCTATTAATTTTATAATTTAGATATAATTAATATTTTATATTGCTTATCAAATACAATAAATTATACTTTTGGAGTATATTTTTTCGTTTGTCGTTTAATATTATAAGTAATGATATGATTTTAAAATTTATTTAAATAACAAAAATTTTCTTTAAATTCTGTTAATTTTTCGAAAACTTTGTTAAATAATATACTTTTATACATCCATTGAAAAAACTAGAAAAAAGTAATACTATATATAGTACTAGCATTAGACACAAAAGAATACAAATGGAGGTACTTATATTATGGAATTTCAACAAATAATAGCTATATGTATATTTTTAATAGTTATGGCAGCTATTATTACAGAAAAGGTAAACAGATCTGTAGCAGCTGTTGGTGGTGCACTATTAATGATAATCTTCAATATACTTACACTTGATGAAGGATTAAGCCATATAGACTTCAATACTATTGGAGTATTAGTTGGTATGATGCTATTTGTTGCTGTTGTTAAAAACTCAGGGCTATTTGAATATATAGCTATTTGGACTGCAAAAAAAGCTAAAGGTGATCCATGGAGAATAATGATTTGTTTTGCTATTATAACAGCCATTTTATCTGCTGTATTAGATAATGTTACTACTGTTTTACTTATAGGGCCAATGACTATAGTTATTACACAAATTTTGGGACTTAATCCAGTTCCATTTTTAATAACACAAATTTTAGCTTCAAATATCGGAGGTACATCTACTCTTATAGGTGACCCTCCAAATATTATGATTGGTAGTGCTGCCAATCTTAGTTTCATGGATTTTGTGATAAATTTAGGACCTGCTGTTATAGTAATACTTATTATAACAATAATATGTTTTAAATTTATTTATGGAAAAGAACTTGTTGTGGATGATAAAGCCAAAGAAGTAATATTAAAACTTGATGAAAAAAAATCTATTAAAGATAAACCCTTACTTATAAAAAGTCTTCTTTTAATAGCATTTATACTCTTTGGTTTTATGTTTCATAGCACAATCCATATAGATTCTTCTGTTGTAGCATTAACTGGTGCATCTATAATGCTTCTTATAGGAAAACAAGATGTAGATGAAATTATGGCAGGTATTGAATGGTCCACAATATTATTCTTTATGGGATTATTTGTAGTAGTTGGTGGATTAGTAGAAGTGGGTATAATAAATAAATTAGCTCAAGCATTAATTGGACTTACAGAGGGCCATATTGTATTTACGATGTTATTAATATTATGGTTATCAGCAATAGTTTCTTCATTCTTAGATAATATTCCTTTTGTTGCAACATTAATTCCACTTATTTTGACTATGCAGGCTGAAGGAATTGATGTAATGCCACTATGGTGGGCAACATCTCTTGGAGCTTGTCTTGGAGGTAATGGGACACTTATTGGAGCCTCTGCCAATGTTGTACTAGCAGGTATAGGTAATAAGCATGGTCATCCTATATCTTTTAAAGAGTATTTTAAGATAGGTTTTCCACTTATGATTATATCTATTATTATATCTACTGTTTATTTAATTATAAAATTTTAGAAAATATAGTATAATAGTATTAAAGGGGATGTGTATATATGAATATTAATACTGTTCAAGGAGATTCAATTGAAGTTCTTTTAAGACAACTTGGAGCTACAAAAATATCAAAAGTAAGTAGTACATTATATTTTATCAAGTTTGATTTAGGAGACAACTGGGAAATATCTTATACTTATAATATTAATGCTAAAGATCAATATTTTTTACAAAGAATTGAACCATATCCTATTGGTAGAGGTCTGTTTAATGATGAATATGAAATAATATCATTTATATCAAAGGATTTAAACAAATTTCTAAATGCTAAAAATAGTAGTAACTTTAAAACGTTTGTTGAAGTTACTAGAAAAGTCAATTCTATTATTGATAATGTAGAAGAATTATTTTTAAACTATAATGTAGATGGAGATGATTTAAAAACACTCAATAAAGAACTTAATGATATATTAAATGATATTAACTATATAGAAAAGCATACAAAGAAAATCTAAAGTAAGATACTTATAAATTTAAGATTATATAAAAAACTTTGTACAACTTCAAAATTTAATACGAAAGATGAAGAATCTTATTTGTTAAAATGATAAAATAGCTGATGAAGCATATGTTTCATCAGCTATCTTGTTTTTAATGATGTCCACATCCATCATGTGAACAAGTATGATTTGATGGAAATTCTACTAATTTCCCATCTTTAAGTAAGTCCAAATTACCACTGATAGTATCAGATTCAGCTCTATAAACTTTTATTCCCATACTATTTAATTTAACTATGGCACCTTGCCCTATTCCTCCAACTACCACTGCATCTACAATTGTACCTGATAATGCTTTTATTGGTTGACACTTTCCATGTTCATGACCTAAATCTCCATTGTCTAAAGATTTAACTTCTCCACTTTCTAAATCACACACAACAAAGATTGGTGCAGAACCAAAATGACCATATGGTTTACTATCTAATCCTTTATTTTCTTCTACTGGTATACATACTTTCATTATTATTTCTCCCTTCTCTTACAACATTTTTTCATAGATTTACATTCTTTACTGCATCCTAGATGTATTGTATTTACATCAAATACATCTATAAAGCTTTCACTAGAATTACTTAACATAGAATTTATAAAATCCATACATATGTTAAACACTTCTTTGTTAATATGATATAAGACATAGTATCCTTCTTTATATCCTGTTATTATGCCAACTTCTTTTAATATTTTTATATGTTGTGAAACAGCAGAATCCGAAATTCCTAAATATTTAGAAATTCCTTTTTGGCAGATATTTCTTTTAGATACTAATATAAGTATGTTAAGTCTAGTTTCATCACTCAATGCTTTAAATATTTTAACCAAATTTTCCATAAATACCTCTTTTTGATTAAGTAATTACTTAATTAAATTATAGTACTCTTAATTAGATTTTTCAACTATTATTTTTAAATTTTGGAACTTATTATAAATAATTCTAATTATTTCTATATATATTTCAATTGTTAGTTTAAATCTATCAAAATAAACACACCTAGAGATACATTTCTAAGATATCTCGAAAGGAAATAATAATATACAAATAAAAAACTGTCTAAAATAATATAATTATTTTAGACAGTTTTTTATTTGTATATTTAAAAATTTACTTACTAGTTATATTAAGCTCTTTTTAATTTATCCAGATAATAAACAGCATTTAATGCTGCTATTTGTCCTTGCCCAGCTGCTTTGATATAAGAATATGGTTTACCTACACAGTCTCCTGCAGCAAAACATCCTTCTATATTAGTTTTCATATTATTGTCAACCTTGATATGGATACCATCAATTTCTATTCCAGGAATCAACGTACTTGGAGCTGTACTATCTTTTATAACGAATACTCCATCAACTTCAATGTGATTTTCTTTAAAAGATATCTTATTTACAAGTTTATCTCCATCTATTTGCACTGGTCTATCGTGTATAATCTCAATAGAATCATCTAAATTATCTGAACTTCTCATAAGGTTTTCCTTTTTATACATAGGTATAAAATAAGTTTTTGAAGTAAGTTCACTTAAAAAATTCGCCTCTTCTTTAGATTCTTCATTATATCCTATGACTGCTACTTTTTTATTTCTATAAAGTGGTGCATCGCATGTAGCACAATACCCTACTCCTCTTCCTAGAAATTCTTCTTCACCTTTTATTGGTCTAGTATATTCTACACCAGTCGCAAGGATTACAGTAGTAGCTTCATACATATCATTTCCAGACATTATTGCAAAGTATTCTCCCATAGCATAAATATTATTTATTCTTTTATTTTCAATTGAAATATCCATGTTATCTATATGCGATTTAAATTTGTCTTTTAATTCATCTCCACTTATATCATAAAAACCTAAATAATTATCTATTGAAGGAGCTTTAACAAGCTTATTGCTTAAATTATCATTGCCAAACATAATCATTGTTTTATTTCTTATTTTTGCATTTATAGCAGCAGATAATCCTGCTGGACCACTACCTATTATAGCTATGTCATATCTCATAATATTCACCTATTTTTTATAAATATGATTTTACTTTCATTTCAATTTTGTTCTTAGGCATAAATCCAATTAGAGTTTCAACTGGCTCTCCATCTTTAAATATAATCATAGTTGGTACTGTAGATACACTAAATTGTTGAGCTATTTCTAGGCTTTCATCTATATCAACTTTTACAAATCTAGCTTTGTCTTTCATCTCTTCACCTAATTCTGCAAATACAGGTCCTAACATATTACAAGGTCCACACCAAGTTGCAAAGAAATCTACTACAACTACTCCTTTACTACCTTCAACACTACTTCTAAATTCAGATGTATTTATAACTTTTGCCATTTTTTTAATCCTCCTAAAAATTTATTATCCTTATAATTATACTATGAAATTTATAAATATAATTTTACTTTTATAAATTCTTTTATATTTTATTTTATACTAATTAGTATACC
>NZ_JAGWCT010000074.1:0-19981 GCF_020657815.1 Clostridioides sp. ZZV15-6597
TTGTATTATTTCTTTTATGTATAGTTGTAAATATTCGTATGAAAAAGTTATTATCTTTACTTATACACCTTTCTTCTTTTCTAGCACTTAAATATTCTTTTTTAATTACTAGCACCTCATAGTTTGATTTAAAACTTACTATTTTCTTTTTTAATATTCTCATCTTTATTAATCTTTTTAGAAGAATTTCTGTTGTGCTTTTCCTCCACGTATATTTTTCTTTCATTGCTGCTATTATTTCTTTTTTAAATAGAATAGATTTTTTACTCCACATATATTCCATCAACATCAATTCCCCTCTGTGCAGTTTCTCTACTACCTCTTGTTGCTCCATTTTATGTCACTTCCCCAAATTAAGTTTAATTTAAGTTAATAATAGAACCTTCTGATTTCAAATGATAGAGGTAATTTTTACCATATATTCTACATATTTAGTCTGTTTTTATATATAAAAAAGTTTATTCATATCCATAAATTTATTCAATTTTCAAACAATCTTGTTTAATAATAACTAATTCTATTGTATTATTTTAGTTGTAGAATAAAACTAAATCAGCAGAATTAAAGAAACTTAGTTATGCAAAACTATAAGGATTAGCACTTATAAAATATCTTATAAGTTATGTCATCCAGTTGCCAAAAACATCTACTCTTTTTGTTTTTGTGAAAGTTTTTTAGGTAGGTAATAATATGTATACTTAGAGATAAAATAAAATATATTTCTAATATTCATAGTTTTATTTTTTCTTAAAATGCGATATAATAAAGATGTAAATTCGTATCAAAAAGAGATAAGAGAACTGCAATTCTCCTACCTCTTTAGAAATAAGGAACTATAATCTATTGTCGAGAGTGTAGTTTCCGAAAAAATTTAGTACTTTTTATATTTAATTTTTACTATTAGTTTATTAATAGTTAAATTAAATATAAAGCCACTCTTAGCTTCCGACTTTGAGTGGCTTTTTACTTTGCATAAATCAAGTAAAAATTTTGCTATGTAATAAACTGCTACTATTTCCACACTTCCCACCTCCTTTCATTAGAAAGTAGGTTAGAGCATAATGTGGAAACTGCCACTCTTAGATATTTAGTTCCTTACCTATAAATTATAACATAATTTTACAATTAACAAATATCTATTCTATGTCTTTTTTTATTTCTACAACATCTTCTATGTTACAGTCTAGTGCTAAACATATTTTCTCTATGATATTAAGTGCTACATACTCATCTTTACTCATTTTAGAAATAGTTGCACTGCTTAATCCAATCAGATTTATTAAATCAGTTTTTTTCATGCTCTTGCTTATTAATGTCACCCAAAGAGGATTATATGAAATCATCCTATCACCTCATTTTTTATTCAAATATATCATTTAAATATCTGCTATGTCAAATTTTTTATTTAACAAGTTGAATATAATCATTGACTTATTGAATAAAAAGTTATATCATAATATTTAATAAGTTGAATATTTTATTTAACTTATTAAATATTAAAAAGGAGATTACAATATGTGAAACTTAATTTTTATATAAGAGGTGATATAAATGTGTTTTAAGACTTATATACTAAAAAGAGTTCTAAGTAACAAACAACTAGAGATAACTCGAAGTTTTGGCTTAGATAATCTCATTTGTACTGCAAAAGAAATTTTGAAAGATATTGAAATTGATTTGATAATTACAGATGAAAAAAACAATATTGTTTGGAAAAATGAAAAAAGCACTCCCCGACATGAGAATGCTTAGTTATAGCTATAGAAGTGTACTACCAATACACTTCTATTTTTTTATTATATCATAGTTCTCTTAAAATAATATATTTAAAACTATTTTTTTGCTGTAATCATAGTTGCCATCATTTTGGCAATAATTTTGTCTCCACTTTCATCTGTAACTGTTGATTCTGTTATAACCAAAGTCCTTCCAGCTTTTATAACTCTTCCAGTAGCTATAATTTTGTCTGAAGTTGCTGGTCTAATTAAATTTATTTTAAATTCTACAGTTAAAACTTCTGAATCTTCAGGCATTGTTGTTAGAGCCGCATATCCACATGATACATCAGCCAATGATGTAACAACTCCTCCATGCAGTAAACCTTGTTGTTGAGTTAAAGAATCTTTGCGCTTACACGTAATTATTACTTTACCATTTTCAACATGCTCAAGTTCTGCACCAATAAGCGATAAAAAATTTTGTTTTTTAAAACTATCATTTATTTTATTATAAAGCTTTTCATTTTCATTCATGTAAATTATGCCTCCTGATATAGGTATGTAAATCAATAAATATACTTATTTTATTAGAACACTGTATATTTGTTTTGTAACATTTAATGATTATCTTCTATAAAAATTTACTTAAAATTAAAGTTCTACATCAACTTTTTTGCCACTCATTGAATAACAATTGATACTTGCTTTATCAATACAGAATATCTCAAACTTACCATCTCCCACAGAATACATTTTACTCAAACTTGGCATTACTTCAAGTGCCTTATTCTGTGTTTCTTTTGATGTAACAAATACTGCCTCACCTAAAATACGTAAAGTATTGCATTTTTGGTCTATACAGCAAATCTCAACCTTTGGATTAAGATTAAGTTGCTTAAACATATTCTTTTGATTAGATGTACAAAATGTAAGTTTTCCATCGTATTCCATAACGAATCCAAGAGGACGTACATGTGCCTGATTACTTTCATCAGTTGTTGCTAAATAATAAACTCCCGCTTTGTTTAAAAAATCTAGTGCTTTCATAATTATTACACCCCTTTTAAATAGTTGTATTAAGGATTATCCTTTGATATAATTTTAATATAAAACAAGAAAAAAACAAGTATGCAGTTTTTTCTGATAAAGTATAAAAAAGATACTATAGGAATAAAGGGAGGTTTATAATGAGTGTAGAAAATGAAAATAAAGTAAATAAAAATAGTGAAGAATTAATTTGTCCAATACGTTATGCATTAGATATTGTTGGTGGTAAATGGAAATTACCTATTATATGTATGTTAGCAGTTGATAAACCAATTAGATATAGTAGTATAAAAAGAAAACTAGATGGAATTACAAATACTATGTTGGCTCAATCATTAAAAGAGTTAGAATCTGATGGAATTGTTCATCGTAAACAATACAATGAAATTCCTCCAAGAGTTGAATATACATTAACTGATAAGGGTAAAAGTATTGTACCTATTTTGGGTAAATTTGCTAATTGGGGTGCTATTAATATGCAGGAAAAAAACACATGTGGACTTAATTGCAAGGAATGTAGGAAAATAACTTAATTTTTTTGAATTAAATTATATTATAAGCTAATTATTACAATTTAGATATGGAAAAAATAAAAGAACATAGAGGATTTTTTAATAAATATAAAAAAATTTAGATGAACTTTAAATTCTTATATAAGTTTTTATCTGGTCAGGAAGAAATCATAATTATAAATGAAGATATAGATGTTGGCCAAGAAAAAATAATGAGAAGTAAAAGAGATGGAAAATACCGAAGTGATGGCTCTAACTATAAAGTAACTGTATCTTGAAATAATAATGAGGAAACTATAAATTTGAAAAAGAAATAATAACTGTATTATTAATTTTAAAAAATTAATTATTAAAATTCACATAAAAAAGAGTGTTTTGAAAAAAACAAAACACTCTTTTTCTGTATAAATTTATGAAATGTTACTTGATATATTTTGAAAACTATATATGAAGTATAGTAAAGTTTTGTCTTTAGGAGTATAAAACTTATAATTTAGCTTTTACAAATTCTCTAGCCTTATCCATAGTTGACCATACATCACTATCATATATTTGTGTAAATTTTTCTCCTGTAGTCTTGCTCATTTCTTTCATCTTATTACAAGTTACTCCACCAATTACATATAGATTTTGTGTTCTATGTGGTTTATAGTCTTTTATATCTGTTACTAAGTAACTTTCTTTTGCTCTCTTATAATATAATCCTAAAATATCTGCTGATACTTTATCATCGCCACTGTATACTATAGTATGTTTGTACATCTGCTTAACTCCCTCATTGATTATATTTTTATTTAATATACCTTCAGCAATCAATTTAGCCATACCATCATATCCAAGTTTCTTAGCCTTCTCATAATCATCTTTATTGTCACAAAAGAAACTTTCAATTAATACTGCTGTAGGCTTGGAACTATTTAAGATATATAATCCTTTATCTAATTTAGCACCTCTATTTCTAAATACTGTGCCTAGTTTCTTACATATTCTAGTTGCATGCTCTAAACCTTTACTACTATAATATAACACTTCTGAACCTTTTCCTTGACCATCACTCGCATTTAAATGCAGTTCTATGAGTAAATCATATCCTCCACTATTAACTCTAGGTATTTTATACGACTTTTCTTCCGATTTAGTTTTAAACTGCTTTTCGGGGCATATTATTACATCTACCTTATGTCCTTCTTTTCTAAATGTATCTGCTAATACTGGTGCAAGAGCTTTATTATATTTGTACTCGTTAACTACTCCATCAGCAGAAGTACATGCTCCACTTTTTAAAATACTATGTCCTACTGTAATACATATTTTCATTATTTATTTTCCTCCTTTAACTTTTAATTCATCTGTCATTGTATCTAGTAAATTGCCTATTTTTTCTTTTAATCGCTTTGGCACTGGTAATCCACATAGATACATATTTTTTAATATACTTACACTTTCATATAGAATGAATAAAATAGAGAAGAATTCAGATATTCCAAGATGTTGTAGTCTTAAAAAATCAACCCAATCTCGTGGTAACATAAATAAAAAGTTAAACTTCGTAAGTATGTCAACTACTGCTAAAAAAAATATACATGCTATCATTGCAACTTTTCTTATTCCTCCATTTATTCCAAAACTTGAATTAAACTTATGTGTTTTTATTGCCTGCAAACATCCTAATAGTGTATCGAATGCTATTGCTAATATTACTAATTTTATAAATATATTTGTTGCTAAAAAAACTATTGTTACGTTCATATTTCCTCCTTATTTTGCATTAAAATAAGACTTAGAAATTATCTAAGTCTATAAAAAAAGAACCTCTCTTAAACGATTGGTTCTACTGGTGTTTCTTCTTTATTTAACAAACCTGTTAATTCTAAATATTGTTCCTCCGTAATTCTATTTACTGCATAGAATACATCTATCTTATGTTGTAAATCCTCTTTAGTACTATAGTTCTTTTGTTCTATCATAAGTTTTAATAAGTTATACATATTATTTCCTCCTAAATATTATTATTTAATTTTATATTTTCTAATTCGAATGCTGTATTTACTATCTCACTATCTCTATTCTTGTTGCTTTCTTTTAACATACTTAATTCTTTTTCTAATGCTTCTAATCTCTTTTGTTCATCAGTCAAAACAAACTCTACATCTCTTAAAACTGGCTTTTTTGTAACTGGATTTATAGACTCTATATATTGTTTTGTATATTCTATACTACCAAATTCAATATCCAAAAAGTTTAATTCAGTTATTTCTGACCATTCTCGTATATCTCCTGTTGCTTCGCCAGTTTGAAGCCATATATTTCCTGTTTGGTCGTAAATTATTCTATTATTTCTGTTCATATTATCACCTCATTTTTATTGATAAGCATACCAATTTATAATTTGTTCTTTTCTTGTATAGCCATCTCTTCTGCTATCAACTCTAAAAAATTCAATCTCAAATTTACTTTGAGATATATTTTTAATTATAGTTTTACAATCACCTGTAAAAGTTTCACCATTTCCTCGTATAGAAAAAGTTTCTTGTTTGTTATTAGAAGAATGAACAGTTGTGTATTCGGAAGAATTATCTCTATAAAAAGATATATCAAAGAATGCAATAACAAAACTTGGAATAAAATCCAAATTAATTGGAACATTAATTATACCTGGATTTTCATTAAATATTATTTTTGCTGTGTTAGTATAAGTACCACCAGCCCATTTTTTTCTTTGACTAAGTTGATTTGTCAATTCTGTTATCTTATTTTGTAACTCCTCAACGCTAGCATCTGCTGAACTAAATGCTACACCTATCATTTCTCCTATTTCTACTAGTGTATTATTTAGATTTGCTTCTATATTTTTTAATGCTAATTTATTAATAATATGTGTTTTCCCATTTAAAAAACTATCTTTTATTATTGATACAGCATTTGCTATATCCTTGAGTGAATCATCATCTTGTGGTGGTTGAACTCCGTTTGATACACTTACTAATTTTTCATTTACTCCATTCGCATCTGTTACTTTTATCTTAATTGTGTGTATTGCGTTATCTTCTAATGTGTAGTTAATTGTTTTCTCTACTGTTAAATCTGTTGTTATTGTTTCTTTTAAAGTATCATCTAGAAATACTTCTATCTTATTTAAATTATTGTCTAAATCTGATACTATGAATTTTACTTGTGTACTATTAAATTCATTTACTGTTATTTGAGGTAAATTATTACTCCTAGTAAATGTATATGTTCTTGTTGTACTAGCTCCGTTATTATCTGTAGCAACAATACTTATTATATTACTAGAACCAATTGGAAGAGCTAATGCTCTTTCATCTGTTAACGTAATTTCCTTTTCTCTATTTTTCTCTATATTTGTGATATTTTCTAAAATAGTAGAATTAAGTTTAGTAACAACATTTACTGTATCTCTGTAATCTAAGTCATTTACTGTGTACTTTAAAGTAAATCCCTTACTTTTATTCCCTATATTTTCATTTGTCCCGCTTATGCTTGGTGCATTATTAGATTTTGTAAATGTATAATTTCTATAAATAGCAGATACCCCATAGCCACCTGTAACTTCTATTTTAATCTTATTAGTAGAGTTTAATTGAAGTGACAAGACAAGGGAGTCAGGCACATTTATAGTATATTGAGTATCTTTTACCGCTTGCTTCGTATCAAACAAAACATCATTTAAATATGCTTTTACTGTGTATGTGTAACTATCTTCATTTGTTATTGTATAATCTATACCAAACCCTCTACTCTTAGAACCAAGCGAGCCATCTGTTCCACTTATGCTTGGTGTTGTGGATTTATATTGGCAATCAAAGTAACAGTCTTCTGTATATCTAGTCCATTCACTTGAATTTTGTGGTGAAAAAAAATAGATATATGTTAATTTATAACGATTACCTGGATACGCATCAAAGCTTCCGCTTTTATCCCACCCAACAGAAGTACCATCTGGTAATGTGCAACTCATCATATCGTATGCACCGTTGGAATCGGCAGCATTTTTTTTATCGCAATAATCCCAAGGTTTTATAGTAATTTTAGTAGCAGGTTTTTGTACTGTTATAAGTGAAGGCACATATAATCTTGGAAAATGTACACTCATACATATCACTTCCTCTCTTTTTTTATATAGGTAGCATATCTTTTAAACTATTTATTAAACTAACTCTAGCAGTATTTACACTAGTACATAACTCATCTATTGCCCCTTGGACATTGGTAGAATTTAGTTTACTTACTGTATTATCATAACTTGTTTTCTCTGCTGTTGTTTCTATACTATCTACACTAGTTTTAACCTCATTCAATGCACTAACAAGACTAGTTTTATCTGTTGTAGTAAGTTGTGTTGTATCCCCTATTTTGTTGTTTAACTCTGTTTTAGCCGTTTCTAAATTATTTGTTAATTCTGTTTTGGTTGTATCAATTTTAGTATTAACAGTACCTATTTTAGTTTCTAAGTCTTGTATGTCTTTTAATGTAGCAAAGATTATCGTTGGGTCTATCTTAAGTTCTATGTTATTTACATTAGATACAACAAAGATAGTTTTTACTTTCATGTCAATTACTGCTCCATCTTCCACTTTAGGTTTATATGCTGACCTGTACTTTGATATAGCAATCAAGTTGCCCTCTGTATCTAGATAGCCTATTTCTCTAACTATAAATCCTCCAGCATTTGCAGGGATAAGACTCTCTAAAATCAGACAATTTGCCATAGATTCATCAGTTTTAACATTTCCCACATTACCTTCCCAAACTACATTCTTAAGTGCTGTCTGTTCTTCTGTAGGGTTATACTCATTTCCTCCACCATCACCTAGTTGAATTTTAGCAAAGTCAACCTTTTCACCTACTAAACTTGCATTTGCAATCTTCGCTTTTCCTATGTCTGTTAATATTGTGTAGTAACTTTTATCTGTAGCCAAACTACCACCTCCTATCTAATAAATTGTAATCTCTTGGTATCCAAATCCATTTCCACTCATAATCTTAATCTCTCCTTGTGTTTCAATATCACTAGGTGACCAAGGGTAAATTGTAATCTCATGCCCTGTGACTGTTGTTGCACCAAAATACATGCCATTGTCTTTACTAACTAACACTCTAGTATAATCTAAAGTCATATTACATGGCTTAATATTACTTACAAAAGAATGAACTTCCTCAAACCAATCTTGATTTCTAGCATCACTCTCAAGGTGTATGTTATAAGTAGCATTATTAATAGTTAATTCATAATTGCCTTCTCCAACTACATTATCTAGCCAGTTCCTTAAAAATCTCTCTGAGTAAGGTAATTTACTTATATATTTACTAAAAATCCTAAACCTTCTATCCTCTAAAGTCTCATTTAACTTGGGATTTATAGACATTATCTTTTCCCATCTTTTTATACCACTTATGGTTAAGTCTTCTAAAAACTGGTCATTTGATAGGTCCTTTAATTTTTCATATAATATTTTTATTTCTTTGTTGTCTGCGTTAAATACTTTTATATATTCTTCTTTATCTTGCAGAATTTGTGGTAAGTAATTTATTAGATTAATTTTTTTATCCAATTACCTCACCTCTCACTACTATACTGTTACTATCTATTGTTAGATTAGATTTAGCATCATTTATCATTGTGTTTGTAATATCTAATACTCCATCAATACTAAGTAATCTAGTTTCAATTTGAGATATACGGACTATTAAGTTTTCTTCATCTTCCCAACTCATGTTAAGTTCATTTAAATAGTCATCTATTGCTTCTTCTGCAATTGATTTTATATTCTCCCAAGTGTAACCACTCTTGTATGTTATTTCTGCTGATATATTTATAGTTGTACTCACAACACCTGTAACAGTAACTTTATGTCCTATTGGTGCTAACCCAAGACCTTCTCCTTTCGGATTTGGGTCAATTTCTTCTTGAACTAAATTAACTAAGTCAGTGCTTGGTACTTTGAAATTAGAATTAATTATTACTAACTTAACAGTACCTCCACCATTCCACACAGGATAAACTTTAACTCCTCCAACGTCAGGCAATTTATTAACTTCATCCTTATAGTTTTGAATATTACCCCCAAAAGATTGAGAATTTAAACTATCATAATATCGTTGCCTTAGACTGTCCTCTGATTCTTCATCTTCTCCATTTATCAGTATTTCTGTCAGTTCTGCTGTTTCAAGACCATCTATATATTCGATAGGAATTAGTTGCCCCAACTCAAAAATAGGTCCAGCAGTCTCACATTTCATCTTATATATACCTTCAGATATTCTCTCAATTGTTACATAGTTATACTCTCCTAGATTAAACCTAGAATCAAGTGGAATATCTATATTAAATACTCCTTTTGCAATTGTATTTGTTGCAGGTAAAGGTGTAATACCTCTCTCTTTACATCTCTTCTCTAAATAGTAATAACTAGCAGTATCTACGAATGTTTGGTCTAGTAATTCATCCATTGCAATGTATGTTTCTGTAAGTTCTATAGCAACAGGAGCAAGAGCATTATATATTATAGAACCTTCCCTTTTATCAAAAGTATCTGGTACACTATCTAACATTCTTTTAATTATATTTTCAAATGTCATTAACTCAAACAATTATACACTCACCACCTTCTCTGCTTTTATATTTCCATATTTACTGTGAACTGTGAACTTACAATGTACTTTTCCTTTTATATTTTGAAACTCAAAATTATCTACATTTTCAATCCTATCATCTTGAATTAGTGCTTCTGTTATCCTTCTTTCAAGTTCGGATATTACATATGAAATAGGTTCTCCAATTAAATCATTTAGTTCAACACCATAATTCCAAGAATATATTAAATGTTGGTATCTCTCTGTGTTTAAAATTAAAAAGATGGTCTGTTTTAATGCTTCCACATCATTACAAATACCATCTACTTTATTTCTCTCCATATTCAGTTTAAACGTCTTACTTGGCTCTTGTCTTACATCAAAATTAATTATTGATACATCTTCAATGTCATAATCCAAATTATCGCTTGGTAACACTTCATCACATCCTATCTAAAATCAAGTATTGTTGCCCTCCTTGCATACGAATTAAAACCAATTTGTCTCCCACCTTTTTGTCTGTATATCTTTTAAATGTATCTGTTTGTATTAGAAAAAATTCACCAATAGATAGTTTTTGTTCTATCTTAACTCTTAGAGGGCTAACACTTTCTATTGTTCCAAATACAACCCTCATTGGATTACTTGTTTCTACTGCATCCATCGCTGCTTTCTTAATTATTTGTAATAATTCTTGGCTCATATTTAACCTCACTTATATAAATCTTCTCACATGTGTGTACGCTTTTCCTTTTCGATATGAATCAACCGATTGTATTTTTACTACATCACCAGTCTGTGGTGAATGAATCATTTGACCATTTCCAATATACATCATTACGTGATTACTACTACCTCCACCAACTCTACATAATAAGTCTCCTGCTTTCCACTTACTTCTATCTTTTAAGTCTACAGCCTTTCCTGCCTTGCTTTGTGTTGCAACTGTTCTAGGGATGCTTATACCTATTTGTTTATAGCACCATTGTGTAAATCCAGAACAATCAAATGTATTAGGACCTTCTGCTCCTCGAGCATATTTACAACCTAATTTACCTTTAGCTATACTAATTAGTTTATCTACTTTAGAACTATTATTTGTTGATGTATTGGTATTGTTATTATTATTTTGAACTTGATAAGTTAAATCTTTTAAATTCTTTTCTGCTTCTTCATTACTTCCAACTCCTGTACCCGAATTATTGGAACTATAAGTACTTCCTGTTATTTGTTTATAAAACTTGCCTACTCCTGGTACCCAATCTTTATTAAGAGGACTATCATAAAGTGGAGCATACTTATCTCTAATACGCTCTAATGTTTTTCTTCCGATATGGATATAATTTCTTGATAAATTACTTATACCTCTTTTTATCCCTTCATCTACAGAATTAAAAGACATCCCTTTCATACCAAAGAAATTATTTTTATTTTTACAAAGTGAGGAACTACCATTAGCAGTTTCATGTATAGAAATAGCAGCCATTAAAGCTGCATTGACCTTGTAAGCATTAGAATATTTAACAAATATACTTCCTGTATTTGATAATTTACCTTTAAATACCTTATTCAATTTATTTATCATGTCATTGTCTTCTTTACTTGTAGTACTTTGTGCAGGACCATTTTTCTTTTCATCTTTATTATTTGTATTTCCACTTGAATAGGAACTTGAAGAATATGAAGCAAATTCGTCTCCATCAACAAGAGTTAGGTCCATAAAATGACTGTTATTTTCAAATGTATGTTTTACTTTCTCAACTAACATATAATTTTGTAACTCAATATCTCCTAAATCTAAAAAAACAGGTACTAAACAACCTGCTCTAACTCTAATGTCACCAAGCACATTTTTTAAACTTAATGACTTAGTTTTCTTATTATATAGTTTTAGAAGTATATCACACTTTTGTTTTATCTCTGCTTCACTCATGTTTTTATCAACTGTATCAAACATTTGTAGTATTCCCCAACTCCTCATATGTGTTGAGTCTTGAGCAATATACACATCTCTTTTTCCTGTTTCTTCATTATCTCTGACAAGTTTAATTTTTGTATAAGTATCACTATCAATAGAAGAATTATAGTCAAAGTCCTCGATTACATCATTATTCATAACAGTATCAAGTTTCATTGATGCAACATTTTTTAGTGTTATTCTTCCAAAGTCATCATACAAGGTAAACATTTCTTTTTTTTCTCTTAAAGTATCATCTAGTGCAGTTAAAATCATATCAAATAAAGTTTTGTTTTCTTCTATTCTAGATATTTTATATTTTGTATCTTCTATGACATTGTATTTTAAATTAAAATCTTTAGCGAGCATTTTTATAAGTTCGCTTGCTGTTTTATTACTATATACATAAGTATCTTTATTTTTAAAAAATCTTAATTGGTCATATGCAACAATTTTAATGTGATTTTCTTTATCTCTCTTTTTCTGAAATATATATCCATAGAAGATACCTATTCCTTTATAATACAGCCTTACAGAATTTCCTTCGCAAAATTGCAGTATATCATCCATAACTATTGTAAATTCTAATTTACTTGGCGCTCCTCGTCTTTCTATCTCCCATGTAATTCCATCAATAACAGCAGGTTCGTAAAAATCTTCCCAATGTGCAATAACTAATCTTATATCCCTATCATTTGCTAATACTAAATCAGACAAGCCTCAACACCTGCCCTTTGTAAATAGTATACTTAGATAGATTTTTACCTTTATTAGCCTTATCCATCATAGTTTTATTTAACTCATACACTTTCTTATACAGTGAACCATTTCCTAACTGCTTCTGACAAATTGACCAAAGACTATCTCCTGCCTTGACTGTATATGTTTTAGCGTTTGGTGAATTGACTGAATCAACACGTTTTGGTTCTATTTTTACGCTTGGTCTACCAGTCTCATTTTTGGGAGTTGCAGGAACTAATTTTTTAGTTGAGTAATCTCTATATTGTTTTAACTTTATTGCAACTTTTGTATCTGAGCCATTTTCTGCATCTTCTACTATGTTATATTCTTCTAATGACACTTTCATATTAGTGTTAAATAAGACCTTGTTACCTAACTCACGAGATACAATAAATTGAAATGGCTTACAATCAGTTTTTAGTAATTCTAGCTTACTTAAAAAGAATTGAACATCTTTAAAAGTCCCACGATAAAATGGTAGTTTATTATGTGTAAATTCTGCTTCAAAACTTATTTCAGATAGCCCTTCTTTTTTTAGTATGTTTACTTCTCCAGTGTTTATTAAATCAACTGTTTTATTTTTGTTTGTAACTTTAATCTCTAATTTGCCAGGTGCAATTGGTAATTGTACTCCATCTAAATAAAAGTCATAAGCCATTTAAACACCTCCTAAACTATTCCTTCTGCTGATACAACCATTGCGTCGTTTAATTTTTCAGTTAGTACATTAACTATTCCATCTAAGTCAGTATCTCTACTTATATTGTTTGTATTGTTCATGTCTATTTTAATGTTTACTCCTGTAAATCTGTTGATAGTCTCTTGTTCCGCAATATCTCTAAGATATTTTAAGTCTTCTTGACTTTTATCCATTGTTTTTGCCATCTTTGCAGTGTTTCCTGCAGTATCTTTTGCTCCTTTTGCTGCATCGTTCAGCGGAGAGTTTAATCCTGCTGAACCTATGCCTTCACCGAGTCCATATTTTTTATCCCACAAGTCGTCAAGACCAAGTTTTTTCTTTGCATCTTCTGCTATTTTACTAATATCAAATTTATCTTTTATGTTAGTTTCTAGTTTATCTCCCCATTTATAACCTGCATCCCAAGCTTTTCCATAATTAAATCTGTCAAAATGCAGTTTATTAGGATCCATTCGTTCAACTTTTATCTTAGCTTCTCCTGCTACTTTGTCAGTCCAACCTTGTAATGTATCTTGCCATCCACTTACTGCATCTGCCAAATTTGAGCCAAAAACTGTATCAAATGCACTTGCGATACTTCTTATAATACCTAATACCGCATCAGCCATTCTAGATACCGCCCTTATGACAGAGCCAATCGGGTCGTCTAAAAAGTTAGCAAAGAACTCTGCAAAGTTTGCTAAACTATTATATATTAAAGCTACAATATCTATAATTAAGTTCCCTGTTGCAATAAATAAATTTCCTACAAAAGCAGCTGCAACTGATATTGCACCTGCAACTACACCTATAGCAGATACACTAGTCCCTGCGAAATGATTAAAAACTGCTACTCCTACGAAAACTGCTGCTATTACTAGAGCTATTGTAGCTACAACCATTACTATAGTAGTAATTAGAAGTAACATAGAACCACTTAAAGCATCTGTAGATACTTTTGCTGCTATATTCATCATTATATTTGTTAATAATGAACCATTTAATAAATTAGTCCAAAATGCTTGCAGAGCTGTCCAACTAACTTGAATAGCAGTAATTGCAACACCTGCTAAAATAGCAGCTTTGTATAACCCCCACAATACAATACTAGTGATTAATAAAGGCTGTATTATGCTCCATCCCTGTGCAATAAAATTAATGACACTTCCTATAGTTGTTAATAGCCATCCTAACCCTTGCGCAATCATACTAACTCCAACAATCATCAGATTAAAAAATCCACTAAATGCCTGACTACTTAATAAATCGATTATTCCATTGAACACTTTATAACCAACTGAGCCTAATATATATAGCGAATCTGTTATATTAACTATGAAGGTTCGGAATCCTTTACTTGAGACCGTGTCCTCAATTTTCTTTTGTATAGCTCCAAATATCATTACTGCGTTATTCTTAATTGATGTAAAGATTTGACCTAGCGTAAAAGGCATTTTTTCAAATTGTGCATTGGTTTCGGCTGTTGCAGCAAGCAAAGAATTTTTTACAATATCTGCTGTTAACATTCCCTCTGATGCCATTCCTCTTATTTTTCCTATGTCAACATCAAGATAGTCGGCAATCGAGCGGATAATATTAGGTGCTGACTCAAATACAGCATTCAGCTCCTCACCTCTCAGCACACCACTTCCTAAACCTTGAGTCAGTTGCAATAATGCTGAACTCATTTCTTGTGTACTAGCTCCTGCAATTATGAACTTTTTGTTGAGTTGTTCAGCAAAACTTACAATTTCTCTAGTACTAGAAAATGCACTTCCTGCATTCATACCTATCCTTGAGACTATTTGTGCTGTATCTAAATAAGATGCTCTTGACCTTTCAGCACTTTGAAATATCATCTTATTAAGCCCACTATCTGATAATTGACCGTCATTTATCATGTTCAATCTAGCATTCGTACTGGTCATCTGGTCACTTAAATTTGCTAACCCCCCAATACTTTTTAAGCCCATATAAGCTCCAGCAATCTTTTTAACACCTCCAAGTAATTTATCTGTATTACTTGCCCCCTTATTAATATCTTCGTTAAATCTTCTCTGTTGTTCATCTGCTTTTCCTATATTCTGTTCTATTCTAGTTAAGATATTTTCAATATTATTTAAACTCTGCTGAGATGTTTGTATGTTGCCTGTATTAATAGGATTATGCAACCTTTGTTGTAACCTCTCCAAGCTATTAATCGTGGTGTTAATAGATGTAGTCATATTGCGAAATGCAGGTGTCATTCCGTCGAAAATCTTTATTGAAGTTTGTATCGTTGCCATTTTCTCACTCTCCTTTCATAAATTTCCATATAAAAAAACACCTACATTAGTAAGTGTTTATTATTTATGCCCAAAACTGTTTACCACAGCTCAAACATGTAACTCTAACTTTCTTTGCTCCTAAATTTCCAGCTACTAAACCAATGCCTCCTGCTATAGTAGCTCCTGTTATAGCTTTTCCTATGCCAAAACCTTTTTTATGTGCTGTCAAAGAAGTTGAGCCACATGCAGGGCAACAAGCTATTTTTTCTTTTTCTTTCTTTTCCTCTTTGGCTTTTCTAATTTTTGATATATCATCTTCTTTTTTTCTTTTTTCTTCAAGCATATCAGCATTTTCATTATAATATTTTTGATATGGTTCTTCTAATATTTTTCTACAATCATCCAACTCTATTCCAGTTAATTCTTTCAATCTTCTTACAGATGAAGCTTTTATAAAACTTGTTTCTTGCATTATATGTTGTAAATCAACACCTTTTAAATCATATTCCTTATCTTTAGTAATGCTTTCTTTTTGTATTTTTACATCATCTATTTTTGTTCCACATTCATTGCAAAATTTGCTTCCTTTTAAACACCTTGCTCCACATTCGCTACAAAATATATATTCTACTGTATCATTCATAAAATATCTCCTTAGCACTATAATATATTCATTTTAAATAAGTTACTTCATTTTATAAACATACTTATTCCCATCAAATGTAAAACTTAATACCAGCGGCTTATCACTTGTTTTTACTTCATCAGGGCAATCAATTATAAATCTAACTCCCTTCGTTTCTAAAGGGTCGATACTGGTAATATTATCATAAGTAAAACCTGTTGTTTCATCTTCTACTATTGTTTGTGATGAATATTTATACCCATCATTATAATTTGCTTCAATAGTTAGTAAATCTGAACAATTTAACTCTTGTTTTTGAGTATTTTTTATATCAGCAGCAATATCAATATATACTTTGCCTGACTCAGCAGGATAATGTGTATATAAACTTTCCTTAACTTTTGGTAAAACATCATAAGAGAATTCAATATTATTAATAGTGATTTCCATTTTATCTGAAATAATTTTCTCTCCTATGACTACTTCTTTATCCTTTTTTTCTTCTTTTTTTGGTTCATTATTTTTACTACTCTCCTCTGGACTTTCTGAATTAGAACATCCTACAATAGCTAAACAGATAACTATAAGAATAGAAAATAAAAAACATACTTTTTTCTTCATAATATAATATCCCCCTAAATTATATTCTTTAACAATATTATACTATATTAGTAAAATTTTTACATTATAATCACCTACTTTCAATAAAAAAACACCTACTTTTTAAGTAAGTGTTTTTAGCGTTTTTAATTTTAAGTCCACATAGTTAATATAAAACTACTTTTACACAATGCTTTGTAACAGCCCTTTTTACCTTTACATACCACATTGTTAATATAAAACTGCAGTAACAAGTTTGTCTGCAATTGGAATTGTTGCATTTACATACCACATAGTTAATATAAAATTCTGTTATAATCTCCTAATCCATCTACTTCTAAAGACTTTACATACCACATAGTTAATATAAAACCTTCAAACACTCTTTAACTTCTGATTGACTTAATCTCTTTACATACCACATAGTTAATATAAAACTATCTTTGTATCCCATTCTATCCAATTTTATTTTTTCCTTTACATACCACATAGTTAATATAAAACTAGTCGCTAAACGGCTCAATCTATAAGCATCTATTTCCTTTACATACCACATAGTTAATATAAAACCCCTCAAAATAAATTGTGTATTTCCAACACTTACACACATATAACTTTCTTAAATTTGCAGTGAGCGACCAATAGTGCAATTGATAACACTTATCAAACCTTCTCAATGCCTTGTATTCCAATTGTTAAACTATACTTGAGTAGAAAAATCGAACACTGCAAAATTCCTATATTTTTATTATACCATTTTTTAACAAACAAAGCACTTGAAACAGTGAAATATCCAAGTGCTTTATCTATTTATTTAATTATTTTTCTCTAATTTTTTCTCAGAAAGTTTATATACTATACTTTCTATCTTATTATATATATCTATATCTGTTTCTCTTATTTTCAAAAGTTTAATTCTAAATTCTTCTTTTCTCTTTTCAATATCTATACTATCAAGTAAATTCTCATACATTGTATTACCCCCCAAAACTAAAATAAACTAAACTAAAATATTTAATACAACTGATAAATTTACTCAATCTTATAAACCACATGATAATTCTTCTTTTCACCTGCAATCTTAGTAGGTCTATTATTTTCTTCTATCCAGTTTCTAACCTTATCTATTACACTTTCTGTATACTTATTTACAGTACCAGTCCAAGAACCATTAGTTTCCCAAACTCCCTTAACTTCACTATCTTCTAAATCAATCTTTTTAATAATCTCACAAACAGCCAACTGTGCTGGTTTATTACTCTTAGAATATATTTTCAGTTTAGATGCTATTTGTTTTGTGTCAAAATAATGTTCTTCTTCGTTTATCTCGATTGGTAAATCAATTCCTGCTTTCTTGTACAATGTCTTAGCTGTTAATAGTTTAGATTTGTTGTCAAAGCCTGCATCATCTAATAGTTCTTTTAGCATAGATGTACTATTATAAGCTAACTGTAATTTTTCAATCTCGCTTGCTTTTTCTCTCAACTTTTCTGGATTAGCACTATTTGTTATGTATGCACCAGTTTGTCGAATTTGAGGTAATACTTCATCACTTATCCAGTCTTGGAACTTCTCTGCTTCTTCTTTTCTTGATTTAAAGATTAATTTATACACTCCACTTTCAGTAAGAAAATTTTCACCAGCATTGTTTAATTTTCGGATGTCAGTATTACTGATATCCGAATTTCTTAACTTTACAACTTGCTTTTCATTCATAAGTCTTATATTCTCATTAATATTTTTTATGTCTAAACAATTTGCTACATCTTTTGAGTTGAATAAAATTCTTCCTTCAAATTCAAATACTTCAATCTCTTTTCCTTCAAAATTCATTAATTCATTTTTCATAATATTACACTCCTTAAAATTGATTTTTTTCAAGGAATGACGTATACTATAGTTAGTTGATGTATAGTATACGTCAATAAGGGATGTTCAATCTTTGGTCGGGGAGAACGTCCCTTATTTTTTTATTCCTTTTGTTCCAGTTCCTCGTCGATTTTTTCTTCTAGCCATTCTTTCTTAGTTAGATTCTTTTCTTCTAACACTTCATCAAATTTATCTAACTTTTCTTTGTCTAGAAGTACACTAAAACCTCTTTTATCTTTTCGACGATTTTTCATATACTCTGCCCTACTTTTAGTTGCTATTTTATTCACCTCTTTTCTGTAACTCGTTACATTAATAATAACATTGTAACGAGTTACAGTCAATAGGTTTTTACTAATTTTTTCTAATTATTTCACTCAACCGACCAATTTGAGCAAAACAAAAGCACCTACATGTTTGTAAGTGCCTTATGTATAGTTAATCTAATCCTAGAACTAACTTCTAGCTTCAAATTCTATATCATCAATTAAATTTACATCATTTTTTATATTATTCCAATCATCTAAAAATACATTATAAGTGAGTGTTACATCGACAATAAAGCTTATTCTCACTGAATGTATATCATTCATATCTTTTATATTGTTTACAAATTCTTTAGTAAAGTTTCTACACTCATTTTCATCATTAAACCTAGAATTTTCCACTTGAATGCTAACTATATATCCCTCACCTTTTGTTGGGTTTAATATGTTAACATAATATGTTGTTTCATCTTTTAAGTCTTCTGGTATAATAGAGTCTACTTTTGCCTGCATCTCTTGTTTATAAATATCTTCTTTTTCTTTTTCACTAATTATATTTTCTTTTGTAATATTTCCTTCATATACTTTATTTCTATTTTTTGAATCTCGTATAGCTTGATGAATCATCATTGATACGGTAAATACAATAAGGTATATTAAAAATATTACTAAAATTTTCTTGAACAAACTTAATTTTTTAAATTTTCCCCACATAATATACTCTCCCCTATTAAATTCTTTACTCAAATATAATTCTATCTAAAAATAAGAACTTAGTCTATTGATTTGAAATATTTTGAGCAAAACAAAAGCACCTACTTATTTGTAAGTGCTTACTATATTATCTATTCTAATAATTCCTTTTTCTTTTTATTATATTCTTCCTGTGTAATTGCTCCTAAGTCTAGCAACTCTTTTAATTTCTTTATTCTATCTAGTGGGTCAATTCCACTATTTTGAATATAATTATTATCATTATTTTTTTCTTGTTCTTTTTCTATTTCTTCAGTAGTTTTAAGCTTTTCTTCTAAAAATTCAAATTTTCCAACTTCATCTACATCATTTTGAACTTTTCTAAAGTCATCAATTCTAACATAATAATATAT
>NZ_JAGWCT010000075.1:0-19575 GCF_020657815.1 Clostridioides sp. ZZV15-6597
TTAAATTTTATTTATAATTAAATAACAAAAGCTATTTAAATATATTTTATTATATTTAAATAGCTTTTATTTTATATGTAATACTATTATTAATATGCAGTATTTAGTTTTTCTTCTATTTTTTTTTGAATAAATCCAAATACAAATAATATGAACCAATACACAAATCCTGCTACTAAGAAAGCTTCTAGATATTTATATTTACTACCACCATTATAATTTGCTGTTGCCATTATTTCTATTACCCCTATAGTAAAAGCTAGTGATGAACCCTTAATTAAATCTACAAAGTGATTAGACAATGCAGGTATAGCTACTCTTATAGCCTGTGGCATAACTATTCTTCTAAATATTTGTACATTTGTAAGTCCTATAGAAGCTCCTGCTTCATATTGTCCCCTATCAACAGAGGAAATAGCTCCTCTTATAGTCTCTGACATATATGCTGACATGTTTACTGATAAAGCAATTATTATTGCAGTAAATGGAGACATATCTACAAGTGCTGGAATAGCTCTTGGCAATCCAAAATATAATGCATACAATTGAACTAACAATGGTGTACCTCTAAAAATTGATGTATACACTTTAACAATTTGATTTAATACTTTAACTTCATTATAGCTTATCAATGCCATTACAATTGCTATCGCTAAAGATAGTGCTAGAGATATTAAAGCAATTATTATTGTTTCTTTAGATGCTATAAATATTTCTGGTAAAATTTTAAACATGAATGATATATCTAAACTCATAAAATTCACCTATCTCTCAATTGTTATATCTTCCCCAAACCATTTTTTAGAAATTTTAGTAAGAGTTCCATCTTTTCTCATAGCTGTTATTGCTTCATCAACTTTAGCTTTTAATTCTTTTGATTTTTCATCCTTTTTAAATGGATATGCATTTATCTCTTCATAGATAGGTTCTCCAACAGCTATAAAGTTTGAACCAGCTTTTTTATTTCTAGCTGCTGTAGCTGAAACAGAAATTATTCTTGCATCAGATCTTCCAAGTTCAAGACCTTCATATGAATCTGCTCCATCATTAAATACTAATTCCATTGAATTGTCTTTATTTTTTTCTTCCATTATAGCTCTCTCAGATGAGTTTGCACCAACCTCAACTTTTTTACCTTTTAAATCTTCAAGACTTTTTATCTTATCTTTATCTTCTGGTCTAATAGTTATCATTAAAGGATTATAAGCATATGGTACTGTGAAATCATATACTTCTTCCCTTTCTGGTGTTATACTTATTTGTTGAGCTGCTGTATCTGCTTTCCCACTATCTACCATACCAAGTAATCCACCTGTATCCCCATTGTTTACTTCGTACTTAACTTCAGAATCCAATCTTTTACCAATTTCATTCCATATATCAATTTCAAAACCTTGCATTTTTCCATCTTCTCTAAAATTAAATGGATAATATTTTGCTCCTGTAGCTACTGTAATAACTTTCTTTTCTTCTTTTTTAGGCTCTTCTTTTTTTGAGCAACCTATTGCTAATCCACAAATAACTACCCCTACTGTTAATATACTTAATGCTCTTTTCCAATACATTAAAATCCCTCCATATTTAATGATATTTTTAGTTCATGAAATTAAACTTTATTTTAATATACCCCTATTGAAATTTATAATTTTTAAATTTATATATAATGATTTGTTAATTAATATAAATAAAATTTAAAAAATACATTTTTATGGACATTTCTACAAAATATAAGCCTATTTTCCATTTCTCTCAAAACAATCGTATTACACTTTCCGTACTTTGTCTAATTGTTTTTTTCTATAAACTTTTTCACTATAATCAAGTATTGCTATAATCAGGATATAGTGTTGTATTTTGTCAATATATTAATTTAAACTACTAATCACTTTATCTTTTATAATAAAAAAATACTGTTAAGCAAGTGTTTAAGCTTAACAGTATAAGTATTTATCTATCTTTATATTTTATTTTGACTTTATAAATTTTCTTCTATTTATTTTTGATATACATACTAACATAACCGACATAACTAACATAGAAGTTCCGCCTAAAACCAATTTAGAATATACTGTTGTTTTACTCATAGAACCTCCTCCTTTGCCTCCAAAGTTTCCAGCTTCTTTTGGACTACCTTGATTTCTATCCATTTTCATATTACCATTTTGCTTATTATTCGTATCGCCTTTATCCATATTGCCCATACCTGGTGGCGTATTGCCATCGATTCCTTCAGGTGGTTCTGGCATTCCATTCATGCCTTCATCAGCTTCTTTCATATCTTTATTATCACTTGAATTCTCATTATCAGAGTTTTCCTTTGTTGAAGAAGACTCTCCACTTAACTGAGCTTTTATTGTTTTACTCATAGTTTCTGCAACCTCTAAAACTCCTGGTATTGATTTTCCTCCTTTACCCATAGGACTTTCTAAATTTTCTTTACTCTTATCGTCACTTTCATTGTTATTTGTATTATTCTTATCTTCATTATTGTCTACAGCTTGACTATCTACATTATTTTTAGCTTCACTTAAAGTAAGTTCCGCATTGACTCCTTTTTCATCACTTTTATTTTCGCTATTTTCATCATTAGAATCTTTATTATTAAATTCTTGATTGCCAAAGCCCTTATTACCATCTTTATCATCATTAGAACTTTCAATTGAAGATGTTATATTTTTTTCAAATTCTTCATATGTATAAAATGCTGTTGGGTCTTCTTTTACATATGATACTATTAAGTCATGTACTTTTGTTGTCATATTTTCTAGATAATCTGAACCTAAATATTTTGTTACTATCTCTTCTAGATATTCATGGTATTTTATTTTATATGTCTCATTTTTTAATAATGCAGATATTAGAGGTCTGTCTTCTAAATTACCTGTCGTTGGTTCATCAATATATATTGATTGCCCATCTCCGCTTTTACCAGTACCACCAAACCCACCAAATGACATATTAAAATCCCATGGTAACATAGAAAATACTCCATCTTGCTCATACAGATAGTAATTGTGAGCAAAATTACCTTGATAGCTATCGAGATTTAACAAAGCTGTATTTATTGCTATATTTTTAAGAACAGAATCTACATCAAGATACTTTTCAATGTCTTCACCTGTATCTAGAGATTTTAATAGTTTTGTGACCTTAGACCAATCAGCTGTTTTTTTATCACTTTCAACGATTAAATTTGAATAACTTTCTGAATCATCTCCATTGTACTGCAATGAAGCGCCTTCATCAGACTTGTATAAATCACCCGTTACATCTCCAAAGTTATTTTCAAGATAAGATTCTTTTAATCCTTCCACTGCTAAATATAAACCATGATATTCACCATTTATAGAAACCTTTGCATATGCAAATTCTGGAGTAGCTAATCCCATATCTTCACAAATACTATATGTTATAAACTCTCTCATATAAGAGGGGTCAGAGTAACAGTTATTAAGATTTAATTGAGTAAGCCCTTCCATGCTTTGACTAGTGTTATATTTATCAAAATTAATCTTATAACTATATCTATCACTATCACTATTTGCTACAGATGTAAGACTTGAATTTCCTTTAGTCCTGATTCCAACATTTCCATATGCATCACCATCTACGGTTACTTTTGCAACTTTAAATTCTTCTTTTATAGCATTTTCATTCATATCTTTTAAATCACTATCATCTATTTCTATATTAATTTCCATAACTTTGTCTCTATCAAAATATTTTTCAATATACGCATCACTATATAAATCAACACCTTTATTTCCAGATATACTGTATATTCCAACTATTGCACATAAAAATACAACCATAAATGAGATAAGAAGGGTAAGTTTTTTATCTTTCATAAAAGATTACTCCTCTCTATGCTACATAATCACCATTGTAACTTACAAGAACTGCATTAGTAACTCCATCTACTTGACTTAAATCATTTATAAGACTTGTTTCTCCATCTTTCATTCTAACTTCAAACACCAACTCTATACCTTTTTCTGGTGTCACGCTCTTTGATTTTATTTGATATTTAGAAAATACCCTTTTGATTTTGTCAGTTGCAATGTCTTCTGAATCTTCATTATTACAATTTACCATTAATATATATGGTGTTTCAGATATTGTTTTGTTTGAAAAGAAGATTAAAATTAATCCCATAATTATTGAACCCATTACAGCTAATGGAATTAAACCTGCACCCAAAACTATACCTGAACCCAATGACCAAAATAGAAATACTAAATCCATTGGGTCTTTAATTGCTGTTCTAAATCTTACTATAGATAAAGCCCCAACCATACCTAGAGATAAGACTACATTTGATGTAACTGCCAATATTACAAAAGTTGTAAGCATAGTGAGTGCTACAAGTGATACATTAAATGGTCGAGAGTACATAATTCCCATATATGTCTTCTTATAAACCATATATATAAACAAACCTACTAAAAATGCTGAGCCTAGAGCTAAAGCACTATCCACAAATGAAAAACCTGATACGTTTTCTATAAAACTTGACTTAAAAATATCGTTAAATGTCATAATTAAAATCATCCTTCCTATTTCTTCGTTTTTTCTTTAAATTTTATTTAAACATGTCTTTATCTAAATCTTAAATTTTTATTCTTATGTATATAACCTACTTGATGCATACTTTGAAACAGCTGTAGAAGTAGTCTTATTAATTTGAACTAAATCTTTTATAAAGTCTGGTATAAATTCGTCATATTTAACTTCCAATACAGTCATATTTTCATCAATAACTGAAACAGTTGGCAATTCTTTATTAAATAAATCTGTTGAGTTTACAGCAGTTTTAATGTCACTATCAATTGTCACTCTTACATTCCCAACTGGATAAATAAAAGCTTCTCTATCGTAATCGACTATACTTTTTGCCTCCAATCTTTCACATTTTATCTTTAGATAAAACTCCCTTAATAAACAGTTTGTTGATTCTTTTAAGAATTCAATATCATTATTTAATATCTTCAATACTTCTTTTTTAGTTAAACTAGCTGACAGCTTTGATGTCATATTATAGTGCTTTATTTTTTTTTCTAATTTTATAAAAGAACAATCATTATTATAAAATCTTATTCTAAACTTTTCTCTTATTGCAACACCATTTAACTTATCAAGAAGAGCTTTATCTTCTGGTGTATCAAAATATAAACTTCTAATAAGATATTTTCCATCTTTTGATGCATTTGCATCTTTTTTCATTATTGGATAAAGTCTTGATTTCAAAGCTAACACATCCGCTTCAGTTATTTTATGTTTCATTTCAAATCTGTAGTTTAACTTTTTATCCATTTTTATCACCTCTCAATTTCTTAACTATATTTGATTTATTTTATATTTAGAGTATACTTTACTCGACTTTGTTAAATCTCCGTAAAATAAGTGCATCTTTATGGCATATATGTGGCAAAGAAAGTTTTCCAGATAATTTAATGTTTCCAATTTTATCTCATGCTTAAACTTTACATTGTAATGACAAAATAAATAGGCTATATAGAATACACCAATATTTTGTATTCTACATAGCCTTTATTCATGTTACTTATTTTCAAAGTAAGTCATTGAGTTGGATTCATTCTCTAAAAATCATTGAATATAGATTATGAATCTTCCATTAAATTATACAACTTCTTCATCATATTCTCTTGAAAATTGACTACTGTAAAGTTCCTCATAAAATCCTTTATTCTCAAGAAGCTCTTTATGGCTTCCTTGTTCAATAATAGTACCTTCTTTCATTACTAATATTAAATCTGCATCACGAATAGTTGATAATCTATGTGCGATAACAAAGCTAGTTCTTCCTCTCATCAAGTTATTCATAGCCTTTTGAATTTCAACTTCTGTCCTAGTATCTACACTAGAAGTTGCTTCATCTAGAATTAACACTGATGGGTCTGAAAGTATTGCCCTGGCAATTGTTAAAAGTTGCTTTTGACCTTGAGATAAATTAGAAGCATCTTCAGTCAATATAGTATCATATCCTTTAGGTAAAGTCCTTATAAAATGGTCTACTCTTGCTGCTTTTGCTGCTCTTACAACATCTTCCATTGTAGCATCTGATTTACTGTATGCGATATTTTCTTTTATGCTTCCATTAAATAGCCATGTATCTTGAAGTACCATTCCAAACATTGTTCTAAGTTCTCCACGTTTTAAGTCCTTTATATCAATACCATCAATAGTAATTCTACCCTCTTGTATCTCATAAAATCTCATTAGTAAATTTACAAGAGTCGTTTTTCCGGCTCCTGTTGGTCCAACAATTGCAATCTTATCTCCTGCATTTAACTTAATATTAATATCTTTCATAAGAATAGAATCATCATTATACCCAAATTTAACATGTTCAAATTCTACCTTACCTTTAGGTATATTTATAACTTTTGAAGGCTCTTTATCTTTTACCTCCTCTATTTCATCCATCACTCCAAATACTCTCTCAGCAGATGCAATTGCTGCTTGAAGCATATTTGTAATATAAGATATTTCTGTGGTAGGCTCTGATGATTGATTTACATATTGAATAAATGCCTGTATACTACCAAGAGTCATTGTTCCATTTGCTGCAAATATACCACCGACAACTGCTATAACCACATACCCAATTTGATTTACAAATCTAATGATTGGAGATATTGAATATGATGAGAATTGTGCTTTTCTACTAGCATTATAAAGATTTTGATTTACTATTTTAAAGTTTTTAATAGTATCTTCTTCTTTACTAAATGCCTTAACTACTACTTGACCAGTAAACATCTCCTCTATATTACTATTTAATTCACCTAAAGTCTTTTGGTTTTCTGAAAATCTTTTTTGTGATTTCCCCGCAATTACAATAGTAATGCATAGCGAAACACCTAATGTTATAGCTGATACTATTGTAAGTGACATACTTATGTTTATCATCATAACTATAGAACCAATCACCGTAACTACTGCTGTAATAAGTTGCATTAATCCTTCTTGCAGGCTATCTGCAACCTTTTCTAAATCATTTGTAACTATACTAAGAGTTTCTCCCTTTTTATGTGAGTCATAATACTTAAGAGGAAGTTTATTTAGCTTATCACTTAAATCTTTTCTCATACTAAGAACTAAATTTTGTGCAACTCCTGACATAATATATTGTTGTATATATATAAATACTGAACTAAGAAGATACAAGCTTAAAAGTACTGATATTATACCTCCCATAGTACTAAAGTTTACACTAAATTTTGTGCCAGTTTGAACTGCCGTTTTTATTCCATTAAATAGTTGGTCAATAGCTTTTCCCATAATCATTGGTGCTAAAACCGTAAGAGCTGAACTTATTAATACTGCAATAAAAATTGTCAGTATTTTAAACTTTTGTTTTGCCATATATTTTAATAGTCTTTTTGTAGTTTTTTTTGCGTCCTTAGCTTTTTCTGCTGACATACCATCTTCAAAACCAAGTACATCTACTTCTTTTTTTTCTACTATATTTTCACTCATATTACACCTCCAAATAAACAAATTGAATTTCTATTTTGCTATGCAAGTTCTTCTTTACTAAGCTGTGAATCTGCAATTTGCTTATAAACATCACATTCTCTAAGTAAATCTTTATGTTTACCAATCCCTACAATTTTACCTTCATCTAAAACTATAATTTGATTGGCATCCATGATTGTACTTATACGTTGTGCTATAATTATAGCTGTTGAATCTTTAATTTCATCTTTTAATGCTCTTCTAAGTTTTTTATCTGTCTTAAAATCTAATGCAGAAAAACTATCATCAAATATATATATTTCTGGCTTTCTAACTAATGCCCTTGCAATAGAGATTCTCTGCTTTTGTCCACCAGATAAATTATTTCCACCCTGAGCTACAAATGAATTATAATTATCTTCCATACTAGAAATAAATTCATCAGCTTGAGCTATGTTTGCTGCATGTTTTATTTCTTCAATACTTGCATCTTCTTTTCCATACTTTATATTTTCTTCTATTGTTCCACTAAACAAGAATGCTTTTTGTGGTACAAATCCAATTTTATCTCTAAGCTCTTTTTGAGACATATTCTTAATATCTTGACCATTTATAGATATCTCACCTTCTTGAATTTCAAAAAAACGTGGTATTACATTTGCAATCGTAGATTTGCCAGAGCCAGTACTTCCTATAATTGCAGTTACTTCTCCAGATTTTGTTTCAAATGTTATATCGCTTAAGACAGGTTCCTCTGATTCTGAATATGAAAATGTTACATTCTTAAAGACTAAATGCCCTCTTTCTGAAATAATATTTTCAGAATTATTTCCATCTACAATTTCAGGTACTATGTCTAATATTTGATTTACTCTATCTGCACAAGCCCCTGCTCTGGGTATGTACATAAATACCATTACTGCCATGATTAGATAAAATAAAATTAAAATACAATACTCAACTAAAGCCATTATATGACCTATTTCCATATTTCCATTACTTACTCTTATTCCACCAAACCAAATAATACTTACTATACCTAAATTCATTATTAACATTACAATAGGCATAAGTACTGCAAATATCTTATTTATTGAAATTGCTGTTTGAGAATAATCCACTGCTGTTTTATCAAATCTATTCTTTTCAAAACTACTTCTATTAAAAGCTCTTATAACTCTTACTCCAGTTACAGCTTCACGTAACACTCTATTCATATTATCCATTTTTGTTTGCATTATCTTAAATAATTTGATAACTCTTTTACCAACTAAGCATGCAAATAGCATGAATAAAACCATTATTATAACAATAATAATTGTCATTACTCTATCTATAGAATAAGCTAAAAATAATCCAGAAATAGTTATAATTGGCGCTGGTAACACCAACTCAATAAACATAAATAAAGATTGCCCTATTAAAGTAATATCACTAGTACTTCTAGTAATCATAGATGCTGTACCTATTTTATTAAAGTCATTTATTGATAATTCTTGAGCTTTTACAAATACTGCTTCTCTAATATCTCTACAAAATCCTGATGAAAGATTTGCTGATACTTTACATACTAATACAGCTGATAGAGCTGTTATTCCTGCTACAATTAGCATTAATACACCTGTTTTTACAATATAATCTATATCTCCTTTTACTACGCCATTATTTACTATACTTGCTGTAAGAGTTGGTATATATAAAGTTCCAAGTGTTTGCAAAAACGTAAATATTAACATTGTAACAATCAAAATCCTATAAGGTTTTAAAAAACGAATTAATTTTTTCATACTTTCACACTCCTTTACAAAATATTATGATAAACTATACTGTAACAGGATAGTCAAGGAGGAATTTTAATTATGAGCCAAAATTCAAAAAATTACTTTACCACTGGTGAATTTGCAAAGATTTGTGGAGTCAATAAAAAAACACTTTTTCATTATGATGATATAGGTCTTTTTTCTCCAGAATTGAAAAAAGAAAATGGGTATAGATACTACTCATACCATCAACTTAGTATTTTTAGCATAATCTCCTCACTTAAAGAAATAAAAATGCCTTTAAAAGAAATTAAAACTTATATAGATAAACGAACTCCTAGTTTGTTAATTGAACTTTTAGAAAAAAAGAGTATTGATATTAACAATGAAATTGAAAAATTAAACAATATTAAGACTTTAATGGAATCCACTATTGCACTTACTAAAAAAGCCTGTGATATTGATATAAATACTATTACTTTAGAAGAACATGAAGAAGAATACATAGTTAAAAGTCCTCTTATAGAAACAGAACAATTTATGGGAGATGATGAAGAGAAATTCTTATATGAATGTATCAATTTTATGGATAACTATGAATTAAGTGATGATTGCTTGATTGGTTCGATTATTAAAGGTGAGGATATACTAAATAAAAATTTCGAGTCATATTCACACTTGTTTACTAAAGTTAATCGTGAATACAAAAAATGTCCAATATCAATCAAACCAAAAGGACTCTATGTAACTGCTTATCATAAAGGAAGTTATGATACACTTGAAACAACTTATGAAAAACTATTAAATTTTTTTAAGGATAATGATTTACGTATAGGACACTTTGTTTATGAAGAATATCTTCTATATGATATAAGTGTTCGAGATATTGATGAATATATAACTCAAATCTCAGTTGAAGTTAAACAACTTTAAAAATAACTACAACTGATTTTACTTTTACACAAAACTAAAACTTAAATTAATATAATTATCATAGATTACTCGATTTAATTCTTTGTTTTTTTATATAAGTTTACTTCTATAACAAATAAAAAAAGGGTTTATCTCAAAATTGATTTTTTAGAGAGGATGAAATATACTAATAGTTGTTAGAGGTATAAATATAAATTACATTATACTTAAAAAAGCAAGTAAAAAATGGAGTATAACTCCTCGCATGATAAAATTACTATTGCGTTGTGGTGTGTATCTCTCAGTACTGTTGTCAAAATGGTTACGGCGTGGCTAATTCTCAATGACACAAAAGCCTACTGATGGCCGTAGAAAGGGGAACTCAGATGAATAAAGTTTTAATTATAGATGATGATAAAGACCTTTGTATTTTGCTGAAAAAGAGCATTTCCATTGAACAGCTTGAAGCGAACTATTGTCATTCCGGGAAAGATGGACTGACTGCACTTTCAAAACAAGATTATCAGTTAGTGGTTCTCGACGTGATGATGCCGGGAATGGATGGCTTTGAAACTATGGAACAAATACGAAAATACAGCAGTATTCCCATTTTAATGCTGACATCGAAAAGCGATAATTACAGCAAAGTACATGGCTTGCGCGCTGGTGCAGATGACTATTTGACCAAGCCATTTGAGATTGCCGAATTCACTGCCCGTGTCCTGTCTCTTATCCGACGCTACACACGTTTTAATCCCAATAATGAAGAACCACAGCAACTCTCTTTTCAAGGTTTGTTGATTGATCTTGACCGACATACAGTAACGACTGATGGCGAACCCATGCTACTTCCTCCCAAGGAATTTGATGTGCTTCTTTTCTGTGCAAGACATCAGGGAAAGATTTTGACGAAGCAGCAAATTTATGAAGCAGTGTGGGGTGAATCTTATGTCCATGATGACAGCAATATCATGGCTATTATCAGCCGTCTACGTAAAAAAATTGAACTAGACCCGTCATCCCCCATCTATCTGCAAACGGTAAAAGGGATAGGGTATCAATTCAACATGGAGGTATGAAAATGGATGCACAAACAATCATTCTCCTGTTGCTCTTGTTGTCGATTGCTCTGCTTCTCCTTTCCATATTCGCCTTTTGCCAGCTTGGGCATATTCGACGCAGCCTAAAAGATATAGAAGAAACACTTGCTGATGTACAAAGTGGAAACGAAAATCGCAAAGTACTGGTTAAGCCACATGATGTTATGGCTCCATTGGTTTATCGGCTTAATGAGATTGTCTACGACTATGAAAACAGGCTACTTTCTTTGAAGAAGACAGAGGAAACTAGCAAACAACTCATGACCAGTCTATCTCATGATGTTCGTACACCCTTAACAACCCTAATTGGCTATCTGGACGCCATACACAGTGGTATCGTCATCGGACAGGAGCGTGAGGAATATATTGAAATCGCTCAGCGCAAATCCTACAATCTCAAGGAATACATCGATGTTCTTTTTAACTGGTTCAGGCTAAACTCTGATGAATTTATGCTGTCAATAGAATCTGTGGAAATTGCAGAGCTGTCACGGAATATTCTGAAGGACTGGGTTCCTATCTTCCGTGAAAAAAAACTGGATTTTGAAATTGATATCCCAGAAAAGCAGCTAATGGTAAATCTCGATCCAGATGGATATTCCCGTGTGGTCAATAATCTGGTTCAGAATGTCATTGCTCACAGTCAGGCCTGCCAAATCAAGATTACCATGATTGAGGATTCCAAAATGATATTACTCCATGTTGAGGATAATGGTGTGGGAATTTCCAAAGAAAATTTACAGCACATCTTTGAACGGCTGTATAAATGTGACAAGGGCTGTTCAGAAAAAGGCAGTGGTCTGGGCTTATCCATCGTCAGTCAGATAGTTAAGCGAATGGGTGGTCAAATTTCTGTAGAAAGTGACATTGGAAAGTACACCGTATTTACAGTGAGCTTACCGCTAATATAAATCTTTTTCTCCCCATGTAGTGTGTGTATATACATGGGGATTTTTTGTAAGTTCTAAGATTGCAAGGTTAATACAAGGTTGTTGTAAGGTTAATGCAAGATTGAGATGGTATGATAACTTTAATAAACAAAGGAGGCTTTTACTATCTATGAATAATTTAATTATTGAAACAAAAAATCTTACTAAACAGTATGGCGCTCAAAAGAGCGTCTCCAATTTAAATATTCACGTTCAGAAAGGCCGCATTTACGGCTTGCTGGGAAGAAACGGTGCGGGTAAAACGACCACGATGAAAATGCTGTTGGGTCTAACAAAACCAACCACTGGAGAAGTTAAAATATTTGGCCAGAATATTCAGGACAACGAAAAGAAACTTCTTCCTCGAATTGGATGTTTGATTGAATCACCAGGTTTTTATCCCAATCTGACAGGAACAGAAAATCTCAAAATCTTTGCAAGACTTAGAGGAATACCAAAAAAAAATGCAGTAAAATCAGCACTGGAAGTAGTTGGTTTACTCTATAATGACAAAAAGTTATTTTCTCAATATTCTCTTGGCATGAAACAGAGGCTGGCAATTGCTCTTGCCATTATGCACGACCCAGAATTGTTGATTTTGGATGAGCCTATTAACGGGCTTGATCCTATTGGTATTGCAGAAGTAAGAAATTTTATTCGTGATCTCTGCACAGAGCGAGGAAAAACCATTTTAATCTCCAGCCATATTCTTTCTGAAATTTCCTTATTGGCAGATGACATTGGAATTATTGACCAAGGCATTTTGCTGGAAGAAGAAAGCCTTGCCGAACTGGAAGAAAAAAACAGCAAATACATACATTTTACTGTATCCAATTCAGCACAGGCGGCAAGGCTTTTGGAAAATCAGCTTCACCTGAACAATTTCAAAGTAGCAGATAATTACAATATTATGCTTTATGATACAGATGTTTCAGTTGCAGTAATAAATCGTGCTTTCATTCAAAACAAAATTGATGTATCAGAATCTCATTTGTGCGAGGATACCCTTGAAGATTACTTCAAGAAAGTAACGGGAGGTGAAGGAATTGCTTGATATGATTTCATGTGAATTTTCAAAAATCAAGCGGCTAAAATTTATTCTGATCTCTATTTTAGGTGCTTGCTTATTCCCCATTCCTGCAACAATTTTGATTGCAAAGGACAACTTACCCTTTGAGCAATTGTTCAAATTAGTTATCAATTTTGGCTATTTTTTGCTACTCCCTATTGTATTAAGCATCGTTGCCAGCCAGCTGTTTTTCATAGAAAGAGATAACGACGTATTAAAAAATCTCGCAACAGTGCCAGTGCCAAAACTAAAACTTGCGATGGCAAAACTGGCTGTGCTGTTGGTGGTCTCACTGTTTTACTCCGTTACTGGGTTAGTGGCTACCATCATTGGCGGCCTCCTTATTGGAACAGTAGATGGGATTGCTGTAAAATTAGGGATGAGCATTGCTTTTGGCATTATGTTTTTTGTTGCTTCACTTCCCGTTGTGGTACTAATTGTATACTTCAACCGCAGCTATATTTTTTCTATTATACTTTCTTTTGTATATACTATTTTCAATTTTTGTATATCCTTAAGTATTATTAACTTTGAACCAAATAACCCGCTATTGAGCATATTGCCTGCTCCCATTATTATGCGTTGGTGGATGGCATCTTGGGGAGACCCCACTGGTGAATATACGGCGCTTAGACAGCCATATTTACTCTCAACCCCTGCATGTGTAGGCATTTTATGTTTGATAGCAATTATGGCAGTCCTGTTGATCTGCATGATCTATAAGAAGCAGGAGAATTAGGAGGCATCTATGCTTGATATAATTACTACGGAATTTCAAAAAATAAAACGATACAATGTTCTATGGGTTGGTGTTGTTGCTGTTCTGTTTTCCGCACTATTGGCGCTTTTCCAGATTGTCAGTTCCCATGGAAGCAACCCTCTAACGTATGATAGCTTTGCAAACATGGTCATCTGGAACAATTTCAGCCTTGCTTTTCCCTTTGGGATTACACTTATAGGTGGTTATCTCATTAACCGTGAATATACAGATGAAACCTTAAAAAGTATCTTGACTGTTCCCGTTTCATTGCGCAAACTACTAGCGGGAAAATTAATTGCGCTTGGAGGACTTACCATCCTGTTAAGTCTTTTCAGCTTCTTATGCACAGTTATTTTGGGATTGATATTTTGCCATATCAATATATCTGTTACACTCATTGTAAAATCCTTAGTTCAGCTTTTGATTGTTAACCTGTGTTGTTACATTGCTGTTTTACCAATTATTGCTTATTTTGGTCGTAAACAAAATGCCTTTTTGACAGGCGTAGGAATTGCATTTGTCTATGGCTTCTGTGGTGTGTTTGTTGCTGGAAGAAATCTGACAGACTTTTATCCTATTACAGCAGGACTTGGACTCGTTGGATATAACAATGGTGCAGATACTGTTTATCAACCACTTGTCGGAGCAATAACTTTGGTCGTAATTCTAATCCTTGCAGCTATTCTCCTTGCATTCACGCCCAATTACGATAAAGTTATGACCATATCCAAGAAAAAAGTGACAAAACATAAAAAGCATTCTCACAAATAACATCAATATTATTTCTGTTATTTAATCTGCTGGACGGCGACAAAGAAAAAAGCCGTCGTACAGCAGTTATATTCTCATGTGTCTTGAAAGTTATTTATTCTAAACGTTAACCAATTTATATATATAAAGGTACTTCTTTCTATCCTATTAGATTCATTTTATTTTCTTCTTTTCCCATCTATTTTTTGATTTTTGATAAATTAAATAAGCAGTAATTGTGTATAAACATGAAAACAAAGAAGCAAATCCAGAAACTCGTGTAAGACCTAAAATACCTCCAATTCCAAATCCAAAGGTAAAAATTACAACAGCAATTCCACCTAAAAAAGCAATGCTTGCAAGAATAATCAAAATAATTTTCTGCCAAAAGATAGTCACACACAAATTAATAACAAAATATACTACCGCTTCAATCAACAATAATGAACCAAGATAAACAGGTGATACGTGGATTAAGTAACGTGAAAAAGCTATTGAGTGAAGTCCAAACACAATAAGTAAAATTGCTATAATAAGACTTCCATAGCTAAAAAAGGATTTTGCACCATTTTCTAAGATAAAATCCACAATCCGCAAAACACCATATAAAATCATATATCCAACAATAACATAAAACATGCCTCCAAGAAGAAATTCAGGGAATATTAAAAGTGCAGTTCCCATGCCTCCAAGAAAAACCGCTCGCAGTATCTCATGCTTTGTAAACTGTTTATAGAGTAATAAATTCATAATCAATCCCACCTCTCTTGGAAGGTATGATACCATGTAAACATTACTCTCACATGAATCTCTACTTACAATTTTGTAATGTTAACCATCTTTCTGCATCTTCATAAGCTACAATTGTAGGTGCATGAGCGAATACTTTTTTACCATTTTCATGAGATATTTCGACTACTCTTTTTATAGTTTCAAAATCAAAAGCTGTATTTGATGTTTTTGGGTCCTCTATTATACAATTAAAAATAACTACAGCTAGTTTTGTATTTTCACAAAATTAACTGTAGTTCCAAGTTATAATTATATTCTAAAGATTTATATAATCATCTATCACATAACTATACATATTAATCAAATTTTTATTGTATTAAAATTAGTGTATATAAATATCTTCTTCAAATAAACAATATGAATTTTTTCCAGATGCCTTTACATTATAAAGTGCTCTATCTGCATTTTTAAACAATTCTAAAAATGAATTTCCATTTTGAGGATACCTTGCAATACCAATACTAACAGAAGCATCAAAGCTAAAACTTAAATCTTTGTAATTATCTGTAAGAACTCTGTTTAATTTTTTTGCTTTTTTATGTATATTTGCTTCTGTATAATAATCTCGCATATATACTACAAATTCATCTCCACCAATTCGACCAATTAAATCTTCATTATCAAAACTAGCTTGAATCTTCTCAGCAAAAGTTTTTAGTACAAAATCTCCAAATGGATGTCCAAAATTATCGTTTATCTCTTTGAAATCATCTAAATCAATAATGAATAAAGCATCTTTTTTATCACCTTTATTCATGACTATAGCTTCTTCTACTAATTTTTCAAATACTCCTTTATTATATACATTAGTTAGGGAGTCTCTTTCTGCTCTAGTTTTTAATTCTTCATATTTTTTTATATCATTATCTACATCTACAATTACTCCCACAACTTTTAAAATCTCATTCTCATTATTACAAATATTTGTTACTGATGTTCTACACCAAATATACTCACCACTAGATTTTCTTAAACGATAAACTGCTTGATTATGTTTGTTATTCTTTTGAATACTTTCAAAAAAACTCTCAAAGATATTATAATCTTCATGATGAACTAAATCTTTATCTCTAATTTCTTTAAAAATATCTTCACAAACACTACTATATCCAAATTTTTCAGTCCAAACTTGAGACACAAATGACTTCTTCTCCTTGATGTTCCATTCAAAAACAACAGAATCAGTCTGTTCAACAATAGTTTTGTAACGCTCATTACTAAGCCTTAATTCTTCCTTATGAACTACTTCTTTTTCAAGCATTTCATATTTCATAGACAATTTAGTCTTTTCTATAATAGATTTAAATAAATAAAATACAATAAAGTTGATATATAAAATACCAACACTTGATATTAAGTTTAAAATTTTTAAACTTTGAGCTGGAAAAAATTTATTTATATCAAAAATAGAAATAGATAAAAATACACTAAATAAAGGTATTACAAGTAAAGGAAGCCAATATCTTATTGGCATATCTGAATGTATGTCCTTTTTAAAAAGGCAAACAATTTTACAGATAAATAAAAAAACAATTTTTGATAAAATTACAGCTAAGACTCTTATGCTATTATTTTCAAACATTATTTTAAAATCTTCTTTTATAAATAAAACAAAGATACTTGTAACTACAACTTCTGATAGTATAAAAAATGAACTTAGTAATACAGTCGCAAATAATCGTGTCTTTATATTTCCTTCATACAAAAATGAGAACGAAAAAATAAGGATAAAAATTAAAGGCATTGTTACTATAGGATTTAAAGTTACTAAATTGGAAACACCTAAACATATTATAAAACCCAATTTAGTATATTTTATAGCTTTTGTATATTCTTCTCTTTGACCTAAAAAATCTGATAAAAACATATGGACAACAAAGGCTTCAAACACAACTGTTACTAAATTTGTAATATCAAAAAGCAGTTGTTCTTTCATAAATAATTTTTTGTAAAATCAAAGGCATTTTTAAACTTAAATACTCCTCAGATTTTACTTTTCCTTTCTCTATCTATATTTAAACACATACTTTAAATGTCAAATTTTACAATATATGTCAGCTTGATATTCTTCTTTTTTCAACAGTATACAATAGATATATGTAAAAAACAACTTTAAATATTACTATATTTTCTTTAATTACTCTTTATATTTTTTTATAACTTAAACACTATAGTAAATTTAGCACCCTTTTTGCCATTTTCTACATATATACGACCTCCATGCTTATTTACAATGGATTTAACTATTGATAATCCAATTCCATGATTTCCGCCAACTCCCTTGTAAAATCGGTCAAATACATGAGGTAAATCTTCTTTATTAATTCCTATTCCATCATCTTCCACTATTACAACTATATTTTTTTGATTATGTTTACATATTATTTTAATTTCACTCTTAGCATATCTTAAAGCATTTTCTATAAGATTCATAAATGCTTTGGATATATTTTTTTCATCACATTCAAATAGAACCATGTCTTCCTCAAATTCATAATTAAACTTTATTCCTTTATTTATAGCTCTTACATTTTGCCTAGAGCCACAGTTTGAAAGCACTTCTCTTAAATCACATTCTACCATTTCATAATCTTTAGTGATATTATCTATTTTAGAAATATACAGTAAATCTTCAACCATATCATTTAACCTATCACTTTCTTCAAGTATGATATCACTTGCATGTTTGCTATCTATAATATTATACTTTATAGCTTCTGCATACCCTTTAATAGACATAAGTGGAGTTCTAAGTTCATGAGATGCATTTTGGAAAAATATTTTTTGCTCATTATCATACTTATCCAGATATTCAGCACTCTTATTCATAACATTTGAAAGCTCTACTAACTCCTTATCCGAAAAATCAAAGTAATTTCTTTTAAAATCTCCTTGACCTATTTTTTTTGCAAATCCACATAACTCTTTTATAGGTTTTGCAATTTTTTCAGATAAAATCACAGCTGTAAATATCGCTAATATCCCAGCAAAACACATTACAGATATTAATACAATATTTATCTTCTGGGCTAAATTTAAGGTCTTTGATATATCTATAAAAAGTATTAAATAATTATCTTGTTCATCATTTATACTAGTAATTTTTACAGTAGAAATATAATAATCTCTATTTCCACTAGAAACACGCGTATTATTATCTGAATTTAAATCCAATTTTTCATTTTGAATATAAGTTCTAATCAAATCCATTTCATCAATATTTTTTAAAAAATCATCCTCTCTAGTTGGAAATATCAGTTTATAGTTAGAATCAACTACCATTGCATCTGCATCTGATTGCATCTCTGCCATTCTAACCTTATCTTGTACATTTCTAATAAAGTTTGATAATTCTTTAGGAGGTAGCTTTCCATCATTCTGCGGAGGCTTAATAGGCTTAAAATTACTATCCATATGTTCTATCATTTCTGTAGATTTTGTAAGTTCTTCATTTGCTGTTGTTTTTATATATGTATTGACCAATATGTTAAAAGATACTAATATTATCAAAAAAACCACTACTGTCAAACCTAATATGCTCACTAAAATCCTAGTTTTTATACTTATATTTTTCCTTGAAAATTTCAATTTAAATAATGATTTAACTTGATTTTTTATACTTTTATTATTTTCATTTTCCATCTGATTTTTTCTCCTTTAATCTAAACCCAAATCCCCAGACAGTTTCTATTAAAATATTTGTTTCTAAAATTTTTTTACGTAGTCTCTTTACTGACGTATAAACTCTATAAATTTATATAAATACTTTATATTTTTTATAGTCTTATTTCCTTTTTCATCCTACCCTATTTTGAAATTCATAAGAATATCTACTCTAGTTTAATATGGCAGTCCAAAGGCTTAAATTCGACCTCGTCAATGTCTACATATTAGCACAATCTTTTTATTTGATTTTCTATGCTAATTTAAGAAACCACACTTGTGATTACTTTTATAATTTGCTAAATTAATACTTGCATTTTTATCCCTATCAATCACAAGATTACATTTTTCATTAGGA
>NZ_JAGWCT010000076.1:0-19282 GCF_020657815.1 Clostridioides sp. ZZV15-6597
CATTAATATCTAAGTTATATTTAGAGTTTACTACAAAAAAACTACTATGTTGCATTATATTTATATCATCATATAAGTTATAAAAAATACCTTTTAAATATTCAAAATCTATATGTGGCTGATAAATTAAATAAAAGTGACCATTTAGATTATCTAAGTTATTTTCATCTAAAAAATCAATAACATAAACAGTATCATTAAAAGTAACTAAATGACTATTGGCATCTAAACTTTGATTTTTATAAGGGTAAATATTTATTTTTTTATTGAGTTGTTTTTCAAAAAAACTTTTCAAGTCTTCCATAAAGTCTCCTTAGAAATAAGATTATACTCTTATCTTATAGCTAAGTCAGTTTCTTTGTCAAATAAGTGTATTCTATTATTATCAACTGAAAGTGTTAAGTTATCACCAACATCAACTCTATTTTTGCTGTCAAATCGAATTGTTATTGTATTTACATCTAATTTTAAATGAGCATAAGTCTCTGCTCCCATAAGTTCTTTTATTTCAACTGTTGACTTAAAGCAAGTATCTTGATTAGCTTTAATAAAAGTATCTTCTATATGTATATCCTCTGGTCTAATACCCATAATAACTTCTTTTCCAATATAGTTGTCTTTTATTAAATCATAGTGTTTTTCTCTATTTAATTTTATCCTAATGTATTCGTTTTTAGCATATATTTCTTCATTCTCTTCTATCAATGTCACATCAATAAAATTCATCTGTGGAGCTCCAATAAATCCTGCAACAAACACATTAGCTGGATAGTCGTATACATCTTGTGGAGTTGCAATCTGTTGTACCACTCCATCTTTCATTACCACTATTCTATCGGCCATAGTCATAGCTTCAACTTGGTCATGTGTTACATAGATAAATGTAGTTCCAAGTTGTTGATGTAATTTAGTTATTTCTGTTCTCATGGCAGTTCTAAGTTTTGCATCCAAGTTAGATAGAGGTTCATCCATTAAGAATACCTTAGGGTTTCTAACTATTGCACGTCCTAGAGCAACCCTTTGTCTCTGACCTCCAGATAATGTTTTAGGTTTTTTATCTAAAAGAGGAACTAAATCCAATATTTTAGCAGCTTCTTTAACTTTTTTATCTATTTCATCTTTTGGCATTTTTCTAAGTTTAAGTGCAAATGCCATATTTTCATAAACAGATAAGTGAGGGTATAAAGCATAGTTTTGAAAAACCATTGCTATATCTCTATCCTTTGGTTCTATATCATTGACAAGTTTATCTCCTATATATAATTCTCCAGAAGATATTTCTTCAAGACCAGCAATCATTCTAAGCGTTGTCGATTTACCACAACCAGATGGACCCACTAAAACGATAAATTCCTTGTCTTTAATATCTATATTTATATTTTTTACTGCATTAAATCCATTAGAATAAAGTTTTGATATATCTTTTAATATTACTTCTGACATTATAGTTCTCCTTAATAATTTAAATTTTAATTATATAATATCAGATGATTTTATTGTAGGAAACATATAAAATAACTAAAAATTTTTGTTTAAAATGTACATTTTGGTGATTTGTATATAATAAATATAATGTTCACTGTTTAAAATGCATTAAGGAAAAAGTATAATCAAATAAAGTGCTAAAAATAAGCTAGACAATTTATTATAAATTAAGTAAATTTACTATAATATAGATATAAACTAATAAAAAATTTATAAAACAAAAAAGTATGATATTTATGATATAATAAAAGTTATGGAAAAATAGGAAAATTAATATAGAAAAGAGAGGTAAACTTATGAATAATTGGATAGAGGTAACTATAAAAACAACAACAGAAGCAGTTGAAGCAATAACAAATATACTATATGAACAAGGAGCTGGAGGAGCTGTAATAGAAGACCCAAAAGATTTCTTATTTCAAAAGAAAAATGAATTAGATTGGGATTATGTAGAAGAAGAAGTATTTAAAAAGAACGAAGAAGAAGATGTATTAATAAAGACTTATGTGTCAGAAGAAAAAAATGTGATGGAATTTGTCGAAATTATAAAACAAAAAGTTTTAGGATTAAGAGATTTTGGTATAGATATAGGTGAAGGAAGTGTGTCACTAGACCAAGTAAATGAAGCTGATTGGGCAAATGCATGGAAAGCATACTATAAACCAACAAAAGTAGGACAAAGGGTAGTAGTAAAACCTACATGGGAAGATTATGATATGCAAGAAGGGGATTTGATAATAGAACTTGACCCTGGTATGGCTTTTGGTACAGGAACACATGAGACTACTAGTATGTGTATTAGAGAATTAGAGAAATATGTAAATAAAGATTCTAAAGTATTTGATATTGGCTGTGGTAGCGGAATTCTTGCAATAGCAGCAGCTAAATTAGGGGCAAAAGAAGTTGTGGCTGTAGATTTAGACGAAGTTGCAGTAAAAGTTGCAAAAGAAAATGTGCTTGAAAATAAAGTTGAAGAGAATGTATCTGTAATGCATGGTAATTTAACAGATGTAATAAAGGATAAAGCTGATGTTATAGTTGCAAATATAATAGCTGATATAATAAAAATACTTGCAAAAGATGTACAAAATTTTATGAAAGAAGACGCTATATTTATATCTTCAGGGATAATTTTGGACAAAGTAGAGGAAGTTAAAGAAAGTTTAATCGAAAATGGATTTGAAATAGTTGAGGTTCAAAAACTAGGCGAATGGTCAGCAATAGTTTCTAAACTTAAAAAGTAAAAGGCAGGGTGAAGTGTAATGGATAGATTTTTTGTTGAAAAAAAAAAAATAAATTTACAAGACAAAGCCTGCATTATAGAAGGTGAAGATGTAAAACATATTTCAAAAGTTTTAAGGTGTAAACTAGGGGAAAAACTTGAGATATGTGATAAAGATAATAATGAGTACATTTGTGAGATAACAAATATAGAAAAAAATATGGTTAATTTAAAAATTTTAGAAGAAGTTGATATAAATAGAGAATCTAAACTTAGGGTAAAGTTATATCAAGGTCTTCCAAAAGCTCCAAAGATGGAAATGATACTTCAAAAATTAACTGAAGTTGGTGTAGATGAAATAATATTAGTTCAAACTAAGAGAAGTGTTGCTAAAGTTGATGATAAAAAAGAAGATAAAAAATTTGAGCGTTGGGAAAGAATAATTTATGAAGCCGCAAAGCAAAGTAAAAGAGGTAAAATCCCAAATTTAAGAGGTGTTTTAAGTTTCAAAGAAGCTTTAGAAGATATGAAAAAAAATGATGTAAATATCTGCCCTTATGAAAATGAAAGAACTGTCTCAATAAAACAGGCACTTAAAAATTGTGATTCTAATATAGATAGGGTTGGAATTTTTGTAGGTCCAGAGGGTGGTTTTGCTGAGGAAGAAATAGAACAAGTTCAAAAAAATAATTGCAGCATTGTATCATTAGGACCTAGAATATTGAGAACTGAGACAGCTTCTGTTGTAGCATCAACAATAGCTTTGTATGAGCTAAGTGACTTAGGAGGAGAATAATAAATTGAAAAAAGTAGCTTTTTATACACTTGGGTGTAAAGTCAATCAATACGAAACTGAAGCTATGCTAGAACTATTTGAAAAAGATGGATATGAACAAGTTAATAGTGAAGAATATGCAGACGTTTATGTTATAAATACATGTACAGTAACTCATATGAGTGATAGAAAATCTCGTCAATATATAAGACGAGTTAAAAAGAAAAATCCAGATGCAATAATAGCTGTTGTGGGATGCTATTCGCAAGTATCGCCAGAAGAAATTTTGGATATAGAAGAAGTAAACCTAGTCATGGGTACAAATGATAGAAGAAAGATTGTTGAAGAGATTAGAAAGATAGATGCAAGTAAAAAAGTTAGCACAGTTGATGATATAATGAAGGTAAAGGCATTTGAAGAAATAGAAATCAGTCAGACTAATGGAAAGACTAGAGCATTTATGAAAATTCAAGATGGATGTGACAGATTTTGTACCTATTGCATCATTCCTTATGCCCGAGGACGTATTAGAAGTAGGGATATTGATAGTATAGTTGATGAAGTGAAAAAATTGGCTAAAAATGGCTATAAAGAGGTTGTATTAACAGGAATACATGTAGCATCTTATGGAAAAGATTTAAAAGATAAGAATATTAAACTTCTTGATGTAATAAAACAAATAAATGAGATAGATGCAATAGAGAGAATTAGACTTAGCTCTGTTGAACCAATTTTGTTTACTGATGAATTTGTGAATGAAGTTTTAAAGATGGAGAAGGTTTGTCCTCATTATCATCTATCACTTCAAAGTGGATGTGATGAAACTCTAAAAAGAATGAATAGAAGATATACAACTTTAGAGTATAAGACTATTGTGGATAGATTAAGAGATAAAATGCCAAATGTAGCAATAACTACAGATGTAATAGTAGGTTTTCCAGGAGAAACAAATGAGGAATTTAAACAAACATACGAGTTTTTAAAAGATATAGAGCTTTCACAAATGCACATTTTTAAATATTCGCCAAGAAAAGGAACTCCAGCTGCAACTATGGAAAATCAAATTGACCCTCAAATAAAACACTTTAGAAGTGAACAACTTTTAAATTTAAGCAAAGAAAACTTTAATAAATTTGCAACTAAATTTATTGGCAGTGAATTAGATGTTTTATTTGAACAAAATATAGAGGGGAATAAGTTTGAGGGACTAACTTCAAATTATATAAGAGTTGTTGTTGAAAGTGACAAAAACATACAAGGTCAGATATTAAAAGTAAAAATAAATGATGTAAAAAATGAATATGTAGAAGGAATTTTGCTATAACATGTAGAAATTATAATATTTATAAGATAGGAGGTGGAAGGAAATGGATTGTATATTTTGTAAAATAGCGAACGGAGAAATACCTTCAACTAAAGTTTATGAAGATGAAAGAGTATTGGCATTTAATGATTTGAACCCAGTTGCTCCATATCATATATTAGTTGTACCTAAAAAACATTATGATAGTGTAATTGATATTCCTGATATAGAAATGGATATTGTGTCACATATTCATGTTGTTATTAATAAAATAGCTAAAGAGAAAGGTTTTGACCAAACTGGATTCAGAATCATAAATAATTGTGGAAGCGATGGAGGGCAAGAAGTTAAGCATTTGCACTATCATATTTTAGCAGGTAAAAAGCTTCCTAATTACGAAGCAGAACAAAACTAAACTAAATTATTGAAAAATTGAGTTCCTTCTTGATAAAAATACTTGATAAAAGTAAAAATTTAGTTTATAATAAACAAAGTGTTAGGTTGTAATGCATATTATGCAAAAAGAACATAGTTACAGTCCCAGCATAATTGCGCTATTGGAGGGAGGGAAAAAGAAATGTCAGAAGTAAGAGTTAGAGAAAATGAAACATTAGACAGCGCTTTAAGAAGATTTAAGCGTCAATGTGCAATGTCTGGCATCATGTCAGAAGTAAGAAAAAGAGAGCACTATGATAAGCCAAGCGTTAAGCGTAAGAAAAAAGCTGAAGCAGCAAGAAGAAAAAACGCTAAAAAATAGTAGTAAATAAGAATAAAGAGGTGAAGGGGATGTCCCTTAAGCAAAAGTTACAAGAGGATTTGAAATCTTCGATGAAAAACAAAGATACAGTGAGAAAATCTGTAGTAACTTTAATAAGAGCTTCCATAAAGCAGTATGAAGTTGATAATAGAACTGAACTTAATGAAGATGGAATTATCGATGTAATAGCAAAACAATTAAAGCAACGTAGAGATGCATTAGTTGAATTTGAAAAAGCTGGAAGAGAAGACTTAATAAAAGAAACAGAAGCTGAAATTGAAGTTTTAAAAGAGTACCTACCTCAACAATTAAGCGAAGAAGAGTTAGAAGAAATTGTAAAATGTACTATATCTGAAGTAGGAGCAACATCTATGAAAGATATGGGAAAAATAATGTCAGTTATTCAACCAAAAGTTAAGGGTAGAGCTGACGGAAAACTTATAAATAAGTTGGTAAAACAAAACTTACAATAGATTGATATAGCCTAGAGAGAAATCTCTAGGCTTTTTATAATTTTTGAGAATAACAAGTCATATCTAAGCATATCTATAATCAAAGAAAATTTTGAAAGAAGGGGAAAAATTTGATTATATCGGTAAAGGAAATTAGAAATTTTTTGATAAACATATCAATACCATTAATAATAGGTTATTTGAGTAGTATTTTGACCATGTTGATTAGTGGAACAGATATTTCAACGTACTATTTACAACTTACAAAACCAAGTTTTGCACCACCAGCTTTTATCTTCCCTATAATTTGGACTATATTGTACATATTGATGGGTATATCTTCATACCTAATATTAAAAAAAGGTTACAACTTGCCTAAAGTAAGAGATGCAGTATTTTATTATGGATTACAACTTGCATTAAATTTTGTATGGAGTATATTATTTTTTGGATTTGGACTTAGATTTACAGCTTTAATAGACATCATAATAATGATTATGGTTTCTATAATAGTTATTTTGAAATTTTCTAAAATAGATAAGAGAGCTGGATATATAAATTTGGTTTATCTAATGTGGTTGGTTTATGCTGGATTTTTGAATTATTTTATATGGTTTATTAATAAATAGTTATATGGTTTGTTAATAAATAGAATGTAAAGGTTTTGTAAATTACCCCGTACTTTTAATAATATCATATCAAATAAAAAATAAATAGACTATTAAAAATAATCATTTTCATATACAATTATATTAATTTAAATATAATAAATGTATCAAAAATATATTTAAAGATGAACATATTAAAGTATTAGAATTGGAAAGGCTCGAAGGGAGAGGTTTTTATGCAAATAATAGTATCTGGGAGACAAATGAAATTAACTGACGGAATAAAAGGATACGTAGATGGAAAATTAAGTAGGTTAGAAAAATACCTTGATCCTGAATCAGAAGTGAAAGTAACAGTAAGTGCGAAAAAGGATAGACAGAAAGTGGAGGTTACAATAATTCCTATTAGTGGTCAAATAATAAGGGCAGAAGACGTAGAAGAAGATTTATATGCAGCAATTGACATTGTTTGTGACAAATTAAGTAGACAAGTTGTAAAGTATAAGACTAAGGTTAAAGACAAAGTTCAAAATAATAAGAGCATAAGATTTGAAAATATTGACTTTATAGATAATAGTAGCGAATTTAATGATTATGATTATGATGATGAGGAAGATGAAAATATAGTTATAGAAAGAAGAAAGAAATTTAATGTAAAACCTATGAGTTCAGAAGAGGCAATTCTTCAGATGGAGTTGGTAGGACACAATTTCTATATGTTTAGAAATCAAGATAATTTTGAAATAAATATAGTATATAAGCGTAAAGCAGGTGGATATGGTTTAATAGAGCAAGACTAATAAAAAAATTGTATACTTTTTAGATTTTATATAAAAAAAAGTAAAAAGGTAATTATGTTGATTTTTATCAATATGATTACCTTTTTCTTGTTTAAATAATATATTAAATAGTAGGTATTTACTGTCTAAAAATTTTTAAAACTACTCCACGATAGTATCAATAAAGTGCATAAATACCTATTTTAAGCATAAAATTAATTAAGGGGGTAATGCTCATGTTAGAAATATCCACTGATTTACAAGTAAATCAACCAGTTGTTACTGTTACAAGTAATACTTTTATGAGTATAGAAAATTATCTATCAATACTAGAATATGAAGTTGATTTAATAAAAATAAAGACTAAGGTAAAAACAATTAAAATATCTGGGGATAAACTTTCACTTAAGTATATTACTGACAGTGAGATAGGTATAAAGGGAATTATATACAATGTGGAGTATGTTGATTAGGAGGAGATACACTTGATAAGTTTTATAAGGGGATACTATGTTATAGTTGTGGAAGGAGTAGGGCTTGAACAATTTTTAAATCATCTTATAAGAAACGGGATAAATGTTTACAATGTAACTAGAATAAAAAATACTAAAATCGAGTTTAATATAAATAGACAAGATATAAAAGAATTTAAGAATATTTATAGAGGGAGTAAGTTTGATATTAAGGTAAAACAAAAAACAGGAGTTCCTTTTATTATTAAAAGAATTTATAAGCACAAAGGTATGTGGATTTGTGCTATTGTTTCTTTGCTTTTATTGATGTCAACATCACAATTTGTAACGGATGTGTATATACAATCTCCAGAAGGTATAAAAAAAGAAGCTCTTAGAAGTGAACTTTATAAAGTTGGAGTGAGACCAGGAGTATACAAAAAGAGTATTGATAGAAAAGAAGTTAGAGACCATATGATGTCAAAATTTAATGATGTTGCATATTTATCTATTAATGTAAAGGGAACCAATATATTTGTTACTGTTACAAAAAAGGCTGAATCCTTAAAATCTACAGACCAATCAAATTATTGTAATGTAATTGCTTTAAAAAATGGTATAATAGAAAAGGTAATCCCTAGAAGTGGTAAGTCTGTTGTTAAATCTGGAGATATAGTCCAAAAGGGAGATGTCTTACTAAATGGTGCTAATACAAAATCAATACCAGAAGTATGGGCAAGTACTTTCTATGAATCTACTAAAAAGGCAAGCTATGTAGATACTGTAAATAAAAAAACTGGAGAAAAGAAAAAAGTACATACAATAAGTTTTTATGATAAAGAATTTACAATTAGAAAAAATATAAAATATAAGAACTATGTTGTTGAAAATAAAGAAAAAAGACTTTCAATGGGAGATTATACTTTCCCTATAAAAATAAAGACGAGTACTTTTTATGAAACCGAAAAAGTTGAAGTGAAAAAGAACAAAGAAGAGTTGAAAAAAGAACTATCTGAAAAAGCTTTAAAAGAATTAGAATACATAATACCAGCTTCGGCTAGAATAATAGATGTAAAACATAGCTATAAGGTTAATAAAAATATGTTAGAATATTTAATAACAGTTCAAACTAGTGAAAATATCGCTAAAATTTATCCTCTTAGTAAATCAGAGGCAGAAAGATTTATAAAGGAAGATAGTAAACCAAAAGAAGGAGAAGAGGAAGTTCCTTCTAATCCACAAAAAAGACCCATAAATGATATAAGAAATGAGTTTAATGAGGATAATAAAGATAATAACGACCAAAATAATTCTGATGGAAATAATAGCAATCAAAATAGTAACAATAGTCAAAATAATAATAGTAACAATAATTAATAAAATTTAACTTAAAACTTGAGGAGGATTAATTCAATTGATAATACAAAAAAAATTTACAATAGCAGATGGCAATTTTGAAAGAGAGTTATTTGGCAACTTTGATGAAAATGTAAAATTAATAGAGAAAACTTTAAATATAGATGTAATACTTAGAGAGGGTAATATAATTTTAATAGGAGAAGAAAAAAATGTAGATTCTGCATTAAAACTTATGAATGAATTGCATCAAACTGTATCAAATGGTAAGCATTTAGATAAACAAAGCATTTCTTATTCATTATCTCTTTTACTTGAAGGCAGTGAGCAAAAGATAAAAGAACTTGAAGGTACAATCGTTATAACTCAAAGAGGTAAAGCTGTTCAACCTAAAACTTTAGGGCAAAAAGAGTATATAAAGCTTATAGAAAATAATGATATAACTTTTGGTGTTGGACCTGCTGGAACAGGAAAGACTTATCTTGCTGTGGCTATGGCAGTGAAAGCTTTTAAAAGAGATGAAGTTAGTAGAATTATACTTACAAGACCAGCAGTGGAAGCTGGAGAAAGTTTAGGCTTTTTACCAGGAGATTTAAAAGATAAAGTCGACCCATATTTAAGACCATTATATGATGCATTATTTGAAATGTTGGGTGCTGATAAGTTTAATAAGTATTTAGAAAGAGGTACTATAGAAGTTGCACCACTTGCATTTATGAGAGGTAGAACTCTTGATAATTCTTTTATAATATTAGATGAAGCTCAAAATACAACTTCTGAGCAAATGAAAATGTTTTTAACTAGATTAGGATTTGGTTCTAAGGCTGTAGTTACAGGCGATATAACACAAACAGATTTGCCACAAAATAAAAAAAGTGGTCTTATACAAGCTACAGAGATTCTTAAGGGCGTTCAAGGGATAGGCTCTATAATGTTAACAGACAGAGATGTTGTAAGACATGAGTTAGTACAAAGAATAATAAGAGCTTATGAGAAGTATGATAAAAAAGAAGAATTTAAAAAAGAAGAGCGCAAAAAAATGAAAATACAGGAAAAGACTTTCAAAAGAAAGTAAAAGTGTAGTAATATAGATGTATAGCATTATTAATGAATAAAAAGTAGGTGTAATTAATGGATTTGATATTAGATGATAGACAAGATAAATTAGAAGTAAATGAAGAACTAATAGAAAAAATAAAAGATATAATTTTAGAGTGTTTGGATTATGAAGGATATGATGATAATTATGAAGTGAGTCTTTCTTTTGTAGATAATAAAGAGATTCATGAATTAAATAGAGAATATAGAGGAGTTGATAGACCAACTGATGTTTTATCATTTCCTCTTTTAAGTGATGATTTTGAAGATATTGAATTGGAAGAAGAATCTTTAGGAGATATAGTAGTATCTCTTGAAAGAGCTTTAGAGCAAAGCATAGAATATAATCATAGTTTTGAAAGAGAAGTATGTTTTTTAATATGTCATAGTATGTTTCATCTTTTAGGGTATGACCATGATACAGATGAAAATACAAAGGAAATGAGAGAAAAAGAAGAATACATATTAAATAAGTTAAACATAACAAGGGAGTAATTCTTATGAAAACAGGAAAAACTCGTCAAGGTATAATTAAAGCTTTTAACGCAGCTATAGAAGGAATATTATATACATTTAAATTTGAAAGAAATATGAAAATACATTACTTAGGTTCAGTTGCTGTGCTTATAATAAGTTTATTTTTTAACTTTTCAAAACTGGAAATGATAATGTTACTGATGTCTATATGTTTAGTTGTAGTTGCTGAGATGTTTAATACAGCTATAGAAAAAGCAGTAGACTTGGTAACTGATGAATATCACGTACTTGCAAAAATAGCAAAAGATGTTGCAGCAGGCGGTGTACTAGTAGCAGCATTAAACTCAGTGGTGGTTGGATATATTTTATTTTATGATAAATTGACAGATATATCTGGGATTCTAATTTATAAGATAAGAGAATCAGAGTTGCATATAACCTTGATATGTATATTATTGGTTCTTATAGCTGTAGTAGTAGTAAAAGCATTGACTTCAACAGGGACACCTTTAAAAGGAGGTATGCCAAGTGGTCATGCTGCTTTAGCATTTGCTATAGCAACTGCAATTACGCTTATGACAGAAAGAGTAGTTGCATCTACTCTTGCATATATAATGGCTGTATTGGTTGCTCAAAGTAGGATTGAGGGAAAAATACATACATTCTGGGAAACTATAGCAGGAGCTTTGTTAGGCGTGTTAATAGCAATATTAGTATTTCAGCTTGGAATGTTTTATAATTAAAATGAATGTACATAAAATATTTAAAATGAAACAAATCTGTGATAATTAAATTTTTATGATATAATGTAGAGTATTAAATAAAAAGAAATTCTAATAAGTGTATACAGGAGGAGATGTTGTGGACAACATAGAATTGTTAAAGTTGGCAGAAGATGCTAGACAACATTCTTATGCTCCTTACTCAGGTTTTAGAGTGGGTGCAGCTCTTTTAACTAAGAGTGGAAAAGTTTATACTGGATGTAATATAGAATGTGCATCATTAGGTGGAACAAATTGCGCAGAAAGAACAGCTATTTTTAAGGCTATATCAGAAGGTGACAAAGATATATATAAAATAGCTATAGCAAGTGATAACTCAGAAAATAATGAGCAAACATATCCTTGTGGAATATGTAGACAAGTAATTATAGAGTTTGGTTCTGATATAAAAATAATAACAGGATATACTAAAGGAGAGGTGTTTGAGCATGATATAAAAGATTTGCTACCAAACTATTTCTCTGGAAATGATTTAAAATAAATTAAAAAATTAAAATGAATTTAAAGTAGTTAAATACAAGAAGGTAAAAGTTAGGAGACAGTTAATGTTCAAATCAGGATTTGTCAGTATAGTAGGTAGACCAAATGTAGGGAAATCTACTTTAATGAATAATGTAGTAGGGGAAAAGATAGCTATAATGAGTGATAAACCTCAGACTACAAGAAATACAATACAAGCAGTCTATACAGATGAAGAAAATCAAATAGTATTTTTAGATACACCAGGTATTCACAAACCTAAAAATAAATTAGGTGAATTTATGGTAAAGGCAGCAACAGAAGCTTTTAAAAATGTAGACTTAATATTATTTGTAGTTGATGACTCTAAAAAAATAGGTCCTGGAGACAGAAAAATAATAGAGGATTTAAAATCTGTTAAGACACCAATAATTCTAGTTGTAAATAAAATAGACCAACTAGGCCAAAAAGATGAATTGTTTGATATAATAAAAATGTATGATAGAGAAGGTATTTTCAAAGAGATAGTACCAATATCAGCATTAAAAGGGAAAAATACAGATACTTTAATAAAAGTTATACAAAATTACTTAGAAGAAGGACCAAAGTATTTTCCAGATTATATGATTACAGACCAACCAGAGAGAGTATTAATAGCAGAACTTATAAGAGAAAAAGTTCTTCATTATCTTAATGATGAAATACCTCATGGTGTAGCTGTTGAAATTGAAAAAATGAAAGCAAGAAATGATAAAGAAATAGTAGATGTATCTGCTGTAATATATTGTGAAAGAGATTCACATAAGGGAATAATAATAGGAAAGAATGGTAGGAAGCTAAAAGGAATAGGTAAATCAGCAAGACAAGATATAGAATTACTTTTAGGTTCACAAATAAATCTCCAATTATGGGTTAAGGTTAAAGAAAATTGGAGAAATTTACAAAATTATATAAATAATTTTGGATATAATGATAAATAAAGGTGGGTTATATGGATAGGAAACTGGATGCTTCCCAAGATTTATTATATGAAGTAAAATCATTAATTGATAATAATAAAGTATTGGAGTTAAGAGAATTAATAGAGGAATATCATATAATTGATATATTCGATATAATGGAAAATTTAGAGGAAGACATGAAAATTCAACTGTTTGAAGTACTTCCTCTGGATATGGCATCTTCTATATTAGAAGAAGGTAGTGTAGAGTTTTTTATTAGTATTTTATCTAAGTTAGATGTAGAACACGCAAAAAACATACTTGAACTTATGTCTCTTGGAGATATGGCAGACAAACTTAGTGAGCTTGAAGAAGAAGAAAGAGAACATATAATAAATCTTTTAAATCAAGAAAACGCTGACTATGTAAAAGAATTATTATTCTATGATGAAGACTCTGCAGGTGGAACGATGACCACTGGATATATTTCTATAAATAAAGATATGACAGCTCTTGAGGCAATAGAACATATGAGAGAAGAAGCTGATGAAGCTGAGACTATTTATTATATATATGTAGTTGATGATGAAGAAAAGCTAGTTGGAGTATTATCGTTAAGAGAGTTAATAATAGCGAGAGATGCAAATATAGTAGAAGACTTAATGAGTGAAAATATAATCTCTGTTTATGTAGATGAAGATAGAGAAGAAGCAGTTAGGTTAGTATCGAAATACAATTTAATAGCAATTCCAGTAGTAGATAGACAAGAAAAGCTAAAAGGGATAATAACAGTAGATGATATAATAGATGTTATGGAAGAAGAAGCAACTGAAGATATGTATAAATTTGCAGGAAGTTCAGAACATGAAAGAGAAGTTGCTGAAAAGGAAAATCCTACATTAAAAGAGCAGACAATATCAGCTCTTAGAGGTAGACTGCCATGGTTAATTATTACATTAATTGGAGGTCTATTAGCTTCTTTAATACTTTCTAATTTAGATTATATAATGAATCCTATATATGCTCCATTGGTATTTTTTATACCTGTAGTAATAGGTATGGGTGGTAATATTGGAACACAATCATCATCTGTTACAGTAATAACATTGTCTAACAAAGATTTGAATTTTAGCAATGTAGTAAGAGAAGGTATTGTAGGAATTATTACAGGTCTTTTGTGTAGTATAATAACAGGTATTGTAATTTACTTTGTCATGAAAAAATTAGATATTGTATTAATTGTTTCAATATCATTATTTATAAATATGGTTTTGGGTGCAACGATAGGTGCATTTATGCCTGTTTTATTAAAAAAGATGGATGCAGATCCATCTACAGTTTCATCACCAATTATATCTACAGCTCTTGATATAACTGGTATAGCAGTTTATTTTATAATAACGACAGCATTATTGTCAAAAATTGTTTAATAACTTTATGTATGATTTATCCTCTTCTTACTAAAAATATAAGTATAAATGTAAGAAGGGGGTTTTTTAAAAATGAACAATATCAGTTGGGAAGTTTTTAAAAAAACAGGTAGTGTAGATGCATATCTATATTTCTGTGATTGCAAAAACCTAAGTGAAGAAGTCGAAGAAGTAAGGGAGAAAAAAGAAGACGATGATAATCCTGAACACCCAGGGGATAGTACTTAAAGCTATAAGGTACAAGGAAAGTGATATAATACTTACTCTGTTTACGAGAAAGCTTGGAAAAGTATCTGCAATAGCAAAAGGAGCCAAAAAAAATAAGAGCTCTTTACTTTCATCATCACAGTTATTTTCTTATAGCAATTTTACTTTAAAAAAACAAGGAAATATGTACAAGGTTACCCAAAGTGAAATCATAAAAAGTTTTTATAATATATCCTACGATATAGAGGCATTTTCTTATGCTACATATATTACAAAATTAGTTGAAAATTCTATACTTGAAAATCAAACTAATAATAGGTTATTTATATTACTTGCACAGACGCTGTATTTATATACACAAGAGAATACAGATAATAGATTTGTAACAGCTGCATTTGAGTTAAAGTTCTTGGACTATATAGGATTTAAACCGATAGTAAATAAATGTATTAATTGCGGAAGTAAAATTTTGCAAAATTCTATGTTTAATATTTATGAAGGTGGTATACTATGTAGTAAGTGTAATACACTTTTTGATAATAATATAAAATTGGATTTAACAACTGTTAGTCTAATGGAATATGTATTAAGGAATGATATTTTAACATGTAGCAAAGCTAAAGTATCAAAATATATAACACATGAACTCGAAAATATACTAGAAAAATATTTGAAGGTTTATGTTGATAATATTAATCTAAAATCATTACACGTATTGCAAAGTGTAAAAAATAATAAGGGAGTGGATAATAATGAGTAGTAATATAACTATTGAAATGGTTGATTCAGTCTTTGAAAGAGTTCCAGGAGCAACTTATGCAGAAGCAAAAGAAGCATTAGTGGAATGTAATGGAGATGTAATTGAGGCAGTAATATATTTAGAAAATAAAAAGAATACTTGTAATTGTAAAGCTAAATCTGCTAAAGAAACTATGGAAGAAGTATTTGGTAAAGATGGAGAAAATATAAAATATCAATTAAAAGAACTTCTTAAAAAAAGTAGTGTTGTAAGAGTAATAGTTGAAAAAGATGGAAAAACTATGATGAATATTCCTTTAACAGTAGGCGTTGTTGGATTAGCTTTTGTACCATTAGCTACTCTAGTTGGTTTATCAGCAGCTGTTATAAGTAAATATCGTATAAAAGTTCAAAATGAAGAAGATGGTGAAGTTGTAGACTTAGGTGAACTAAATGAAGAAAAACTTCATGTTTTGAAGAATATGATAACTAATGCAGCTAAAGATGTAAAAGATGTAGTAGTTGATAAAAAAGAAGATGATAAAGACGTAACTGCTGATCTTATGAAAGAAGAATCTGAAAAGAATAATGAAAACGAAGACGAAAATAAATAGATATAAAGTGACTTTTAAAAAATGAAAAGAAGATAATTATAAGAATTATCACTAACATTGACAAATTTTATAGAATTTGATATTCTAAAAGTTGTAGAAGAACTATTAAAATAGCCTTTCGTGTAGACGAGAGGCTTTATTGTTATAGGAGGGATTTTTATGAATTTTCAAGAAATGATACTGGCATTGCAAAAATACTGGTCAAAGCAAGGTTGTATCATGATGCAACCTTACGATGTTGAAAAAGGTGCTGGAACTATGAATCCTAATACTTTTTTAAGATCATTAGGACCTGAACCTTGGCAAGTATGCTATGTAGAGCCTTCAAGAAGACCAGCAGATGGAAGATATGGTGAAAACCCAAACAGATTATATCAACATCATCAATTCCAAGTTATACTAAAGCCATCTCCAGATAATATACAAGAATTGTATTTAGAGAGCTTAAAAGAAATTGGAATTGACCCAAGTGAACATGATATAAGATTTGTTGAAGACAACTGGGAAGCTGCTACAGTTGGTGCTTGGGGACTTGGATGGGAAGTTTGGTTAGATGGTATGGAAATAACTCAATTTACATACTTCCAACAAGTAGGTAATATTGAATGTGAGCTTGAGACAGGAGAAATTACATATGGATTAGAAAGATTAGCTATGTACATTCAAGAAGTTGATAGTGTTTATGATTTAAAATGGAATGATAAAATAACTTATGGCGAAGTGTTTAATAAAGCTGAGTATGAAAACTCAGTGTATGCATTTGAATTATGTGATGCAGATATGTTGTTTAATCTGTTTGATATATATGAAAAAGAAGCATTAAGACTTATGGAAATCGGTCTTGTAATACCTTCATATGACTATGTATTAAAATGTTCTCATGCATTTAATACATTGGATGCAAGAGGAGCAATAGGTGTTAGTCAAAGAGCTTCATTTATAGGTAGAGTTAGAAATATGGCAAAAACTGTTGCAGAAACTTTTGTAAAACAAAGAGAAGAAATGGGATTCCCTCTTTTAAAGGACGGTGACAAATAATGAAAAATTATCTTTTATTTGAAATCGGTGTTGAAGAAATGCCATCAAGATTTATGGGTAGTACACTAGAACAATTAAAAAACAATCTTAATAAATTATTTGAGGAAAATAGAATATCTTTTAATAAAATAGATGCCTATGGAACACCAAGAAGATTGACTTTAGTAGTTGAAGGCTTAAGTGATAAGCAAAGTGACTTAGAAGAAGAAATAAAAGGTCCTGCTAAGAAGATTGCTGTTGATGCAGAAAATAATTTCACAAAACCAGCTTTAGGATTTATAAAAAGTAAAGGATTAAGAGAATCTGACATATATTTTAAACAAGTTGGAAAAGATGAATATATTTTTGCTACTATAAAGCAAGCAGGGAAAGACACTTCAGAAGTGTTAAAAGAAATATTACCAGAAACTATAAAATCTGTAGTATTCCCAAAAGCTATGCGTTGGGGAGGAAAAAACCTAAAATTTGCAAGACCTATAAGATGGATAGTTACATTGTTAAATGATAAGGTATTAGAATTTGATTTAGAAGGAATAATATCTTCTAATGTAACAAAAGGACATAGATTCTTAGGGGAAAGTACAATAGAAGTTAATTCTATAGAAGAATATTTTGAAAAATTAGAGAAAAATTATATAGTTTTAGACCAAAATAAGAGAAAAGAAATTATAAGAAAACAATGTATAGAAGTAGCCAACTCTTTAGGTGGCGAAGTTGAGTTTGATGAAGATTTACTTGAAGAGGTAACTTACTTAGTTGAATATCCAACTGCTTTTTATGGCGAATTTAATACAGACTATATAAAACTACCAAAAGAAGTTATTATAACTCCTATGAAACAACATCAAAGATATTTCCCAGTACTTAAAGAAGGAAAACTGTTACCTAACTTTATAGCTGTTAGAAATGGAGACTCTTACAGAATAGATAATGTTAAAGCTGGAAATGAAAAAGTTTTAGAAGCAAGACTTGCTGATGCTTTATTTTTCTATAGAGAAGATACTAAGAGAAACTTGGAAAGCTACATAGAAAAATTAAAAACAGTTGTTTTCCAAGTAAAATTGGGTACTATTTACGACAAAACTTTAAGACTTGAAAAACTAAGTGCTGATATACTTGATAGTTTAGGATTAGCAGATGAAAAGGCAGACACTATGAGAGCTGCTAAATTATCTAAAGCAGATTTAGTTACTGGAATGGTAGGAGAGTTTGACGAATTACAAGGTTTTATGGGAAAAGAATATGCGAAGGTTGGAGGAGAAAATAATGTTGTAAGTGAGGCTATTTTTGAACATTATTTACCAAGATTTGCAGGAGATATTCTTCCTAAAACTAATGCAGGAGTAGCTTTATCAATAGCTGATAAATTAGATTCAATAGCAGGATTTTTTGCCATAGGAATACAACCAACAGGTTCTCAAGACCCATATGCTTTAAGAAGACAAGCTTTAGGTATACTTAGTATACTTATGGATAGAAAAGTAGCTGTAGACTTAAAAGTACTTATTGAACATGCTTTAGATAATTATTCTGAGTTAGATTTCAATAAAGATGAAGTTGTTGAGCAAATAATGAACTTCTTTAATGAAAGAGTAAAAAATCTATTTAAAGATTTAGGTATAAGATATGATGTTGTTGATGCTGTTTTAAGCTCTGATATAAATGATATTTCTGATATGCATATGAGAGCTTTAGAGCTTAATAATTGGCTAGAAAAAGATGAATTAGTGGAAATGCTTACTGCATTTAATAGAGTTTCTACTTTGGCTCAAAAAGCAGAATGTGATAGAATTGATGAAAATCTATTAAAAGAAGATGCTGAAATTAAGCTCTATAATGAATTTAAGCAAGTAAAAGTAAGAGTAAAAGAATTATTAAAAGACAAGAAATACGGTACTGCTTTAGATGAGTTTGCATCTTTAAGACCTGTAGTTGATAACCTATTTGATTCAGTTATGGTTATGGATAATGATGAATCTATTAAAAATAACAGACTTGGTTTACTTAAACAAATATATGATACTATGCTAGAAATTTGCGATTTATCTAAAATAGTTTACAAATAGTATAAAAACATAATTAATTATAAAAATGGGGTTGTCTCAAATTTGATTTTTTCTAATCAAATTTTAAGTTCAACTCCCTTTTTGAATTTTTATATGTTATTTTAGATTAGGGGTTCTTAGGAACTTCTTTTCTTTTTTTGCAAAAAAGGAGATGATTCAAATTTTTACTTTAAGACATATCATTTTTTATAAGATAAATTGTCAACATAAGTGTAGTACTTCAAAAAATGTAAAATGTATGTA
>NZ_JAGWCT010000077.1:0-18248 GCF_020657815.1 Clostridioides sp. ZZV15-6597
TCTGTCGCATTATATACATATACGTGCATCTCTTTGTCTTCTTCTGATGCGTATATCACTCATTTCTCATACTTTACTTTCGTTGTTAATGCCACGCTGATCTGCGACATCTATATAATGTGTATCGTCTGCAGCGTCACATGTGTATAAGAGACTGATGTTATATATCTATATATCTATATATATATATTCAATTATTATAATGATTCTATTGTAGTTATCTTATTATTTTTAACAGTAACCAACATACATTTATTTATAGTTTCATTATTCCTAACTAATTCTACATCAATTTTAAATAGATAGCTTAGAGCAGTATTTTTCTTAGTTACTATTTTTTTCTCATCAAGATTTTCTCCAACTATATTCAATAATTTTATACTTGTTACAGGGGTATTTTCACTCTTTAAATCAACATCAAAGTATTCATTTTGTAAACTTGTACTGAAAGTATCATAAAGCTTAGATTTAACATTTTCAAATTCGTTTTCATTTCCCAATTTATATAAATCAACACAATTTGTTGCAAGAACTTTAGCATTATTAAAATTATTCAATGATTTTAGATTGTCAGAAGTAGGAATATCTTTATCAAAAGTCATAAATATAGTAACTATGAGCATTATAATCATAATAATATTAATAAGTTTTGTTAGAAAAGATGGTATCATTTACACATTCTCCTTCCATCCAATTTAATTCTATTCTTGAGATATTGCCATTTGGAAAATAAAATATAAATGTTTGTATTAATTCTCCAGTATTACTGTCTAAAAAGTAATGTATTTTGGTATATTCTTTTAACATTTCTAATTTACTTTTTTTATTTCTATTTTCTTCTTCATAAGTTGTGTCATCTATATAATGTTTAATATCATCTTTAAATTGTATTAATTCTAAACTTAATTTATTTGCAAAATCATTAGAAAATTTTCCAATCTCTTTAACATATATAAAATCAACTTCATTTGATATGTTCTTCAATATTATATCTTCTATTTTTTTACTTTTTTCATATGATAAGTAGTAATTATTAAGAGTATCATCTGCATTAATTGTCTTTATTGTTTTTGAATTGGTTAATGAATGACTATATTTATCATTAAACATATAGATACTTATTACTACAATAAGCAAAATTATTGATATAATTAGCCTAACAATTTCATATGCTACTTTATTCATTAATTGTTCCTCCTAACTACCCATAAATTATCTTTAATATCTATATCTACTATTTTTTTCTTATAGTAATATACTTTTATTAATAATTTTTTTGAGCTATCTTGTTTAGAAATGTATGATAGTTCTATATAGTTATGTTTATCTTTATTGTTTTTATAAGTATTTAACTTATATTTATAACTTACGTTTTTAATTAATCTATCATAAGTAAGAGGTATTTGTTCTAATGGTATTACCATCCATTTGTTTTTATATGCTAATGTCCCATATGAATTATCTATAATTTTTATATCACTTACTTTTATAAAATCCAACCCATTTTTAGTATAAATATTTTTATCATTTTCTATTTTTTCATTAGATAAAGATGTTTCTATATTATTTTCATTATAATCATCTACAACAGGAGTACCTTCAGAATATTCAACTTTCTCATCCTTATAAACTGTATTAAAGTGTAATGTCAAGTTAAACTCTGCCTTATCTAATTGTTTTAATTTCTTATTATAATCATTTAACTGAGAAATTACTTTCCCACTTACTGTATTGTAATTGATTAAATCATTTAAATTATCTTTACCTTTGTAAAAGTCACTTACTATAGAGCCTATTTTTAATGAACTTTCCAATAAATCATCTTTAGATTTATAATTATCTCTTATTAAAAGAATACAAAAAGCTATAATAAGAACTCTTAATATTATTATAAAAAAAGAAAGTTTTTTCATGTTAACCCCCAAATATAAATTATAATTTTATTTCCAAACACACAACATTCTATTTGATTTTTTAGCTTTTAATAAAGAATCCTTTGATTGCAATTGCATACTATGGTCAATATGTGTAGATGAGTACATATTGTATTTATCTCCTTGTCTACCTGTTATAGCTACAAAGTGTTCTGAACCAGAAGCATATGGTGGAGCTAATCTTATTATTGCTATTCCTCCTTTATCTACAGCTTCATTTATATGATTTATCCAATTGTTATCTTCATAATATTTGCTTTTTAAACCAATACTACTAAATACATTTGGCATATTTCCCATAGATATACCAGCACTAACTAGTCCTCCTTTCATTATCATTATTGCTCCCATCTCAGGAGGGTTTATTAATCTACCTGAAAGAGCACTAGCTGTATATGCACAAGAGTATATCATACAACCAGAACGATTATAGGTAGCACCATTTGGATACCAAGGTAAAGTCCCATATGTTTCAGCAAATTTACTTCCCTGTCCAAAGAAAGGAACTCCAAATTTTACATCTTTATAATTTGAACTAAAAGCACTCCCTTTACCTTCTAAATATGAAGCTGTTCCCCAGTGAGGTTTTAAAGTATTCATTATGTAGCTTTTTGCATTTCCACTATATGAACTTAATAGTGTCTCTGTAGATTTACCATCAACAATAGCTTGTCCTTTACCTTTTGTTGTTTTAAAATTGCCAATACTGACATTTGGAACATTACTTGATGAATCTTCTTTAGGTATTCCCATCTTATCTGCAAGGTTGTTTTGCATTCTAACTGCTTGTAAATAAGAATTAAGACCATAATGAAAATTTAATACTTGGTCTGCTACTTTAAGATTTTTACAACCATTCCAAGCATCTTTCATACCTTGCTTATTTTCAAACTTATTCCACAAAAAAGTCCATAAAGGTTCTGTTAACTGAACTCCATTTAAACTTAACTTTGAACTTCCTAATGTTTTTGAAAATTGTTTTGGAGTTGATAAACTTCTTACACTACCATGTTTACTTGTACCTAAAATAGATTTTCTCAGGCTACTTTCATCATATCCACCACTAATAGTCCATTTATCAAAACTTCTTTCAGCATCATTGTCTGAAGTAGCACAATACATAGCACATATAAAATTTGCATATGCAGTATGGTCTTTTAGATATGCACCATGAAACTGGGCATTAATCAAACAATTTTTTATGAAATTAACCATATATTCTTTATTACTATTTATTCCCCAACTTTCAACAACTTTTGTAACTTTATCTACAGTTTTATCTGCATATGCATTTTGCTTTTCTTTCCATATTGTACTAAGAGCTAATGCACCAAATGGAGAGTATTGGCTCTCTGCACTATATGATTTTGTTGGTTTATATTTATTACGAACAGCACTTTTACTAGCTTCAGGAATTCTATTTCCCATAGGTGTTAATGATTCTTTTCTAGATAATCCAAGGTATCCATATCCTGCTGAATTATATGGTATATCTGAAGGAATTTTTGATATATCATATTGTTTATTGTTCCTATAAAATTGCATCCCGTTCTCTGTACTTAGGACACCTAAATTAAATAATTGAACCATATGTTGTTCATCTCCAGAGTAGATAGGACTACCATTATATCCCTTTAAAGAATTATTATAATAAATACCTAAACGATATATATTCTTTTCATAGTCATTTAAATTAACTCCATATTGAGCTAATTCTTCTTCAGTCCACTCTAGAGAGCTTGTTGAACTATTAGAGCTACTATTTCCTGATATAATTTTGTCTTTTTCATCTACAACAATATTTTCACTGTTGAATATGGAAATAAAAGACATAAGTGTTATAAATGCACCTAACAGCAGAAATATAGATATCATTGATAGTATTGGAACAATAAATAATATCAAGGAAGATATACTATCTATAAACATAAAGAAAAAAGAAATTATTTTACTAAATATTTTTTTTGTTTTATAATTTCTCTTTGTATAATCATTACTTATATCTTTTTCGTTTATATTATCTTCACTATCTATATCTTTATTTTTTATTTTTTTAGATAATAAATGGTATAACTTATAAATAAATGTAAACATATATATCTCCTCCAAATAAAAAAGACTACATATTTTTATTAATAGTAGTCTTTTTCTCTTAATATATATAAATCTTATTTATATATAAGATATATATCTTGTATATATCTTATATATATTATTTATTATTATCTGAAGAGTTTTGGGAAGATGTTTTATTTTTATCTACATTACCTCTAGTATTACTTAGGGTATTTAATTTTTCTATAAAAGCTTTTTCTTTTGTATTCTGTTGCTCAGTTTTAAAAGCTTTTCTATTTTCATAATAAGTATCCTTTTCATCTGAAGAATTCTCTTTTTTAGAATCTATATTATTTGTATTTATATAAGTATTATTAGTTGTATGTTCTTCTTTTGTAACACTATTTTTAACTTCTCCATTAGCAAATCCTCCATTTGAGAAGCCATCTCCAGTAATTTCTTTACCAAAATCATTGATACTATTAACAATTGAACTTGTAATAGAGCCACCTAATGCAACCATATTTAATATTGCAGATATACTACATTTTTTCAAAGTATGATATAGTGAAGTCAATAGTTTAAACAAGAAAAACATGTATATACAGTCTATTATTAAAGCTATTATTAATAAGATTGTTGGGTCTGTAATTCCAGCTGATAAAGTTTTACTTCCAACATAAGATGAAAAACCTTCACCCATCAATATAGAAATTATCCAAGCAAAAACAATAGAACTAGATGAAAAAATCAAAACTGGCTTTCCTATCTGATTAAATACTTTTTCAAATACTTTCTTAACAGGTGCTGTAGCGACTGACAAGCTTATAACTATCATTAAAAAGAATAATATAAGTAATATTAACATTTTAATAGAAGGAACTAAAAATACACCAAATACATCCTTCAATAATATAAGAAATCCTGTAAAAATAGATGTTTTACTTAAAATTCTTTCATACAAATCATTTTCATTTTTAATTGGTTCTCCTGTAGAATTAGCCAACATAAGCCTTTGAAATGCATCATAATTGAAATTTTTCAACTCAAAGTTTTGAGGATATAATCTACTACCTGTTCCTAAAATTTTATTACTTGAAAAACAACTATTAAAATTAAATGTTGCCATCATAGCACCTATATTGATTAATGTTTCATCTGAGAAATCATAATAATTAATTAAATACATAAAGTCTTCATAAGTATCTTCTAAAACTTTTTGAGTTCTATATTCTATATCAGTTAAATTAGTTTTATTTAGGCTATTTATATTCATTGCAGCAGGAGAAAATACCATAGGTCTAGTTTGAGTATTATAGGCAGCTGGATTTACTGTATCTTCTACTAAGTCACCCTTTTTTAACCCAAGTCCTCTTCCAACTTTATAGTCTTTTGTATTTAGAGTGTATAATTGGTCAACCCAAGGTGTGTACATTTTCCATACATTTTCCATAGCTGATTTTTGGATTTTTGCTTCTTCATATTCTTCTTCATATTCTTCACCAGGAGTTCCAGTTTCAAAATTATATCTATTTATTTTTTTCCCGTATATGTTTGTCCAGTTGTAAACATATTCATTTGATTGTTTTAAATAAGGTATTATATATGTGAATAGACCTTCCAAATCAAGAAAATCTCTCAGCTCTTTATCTGCTGTTGTATCTGTATTTAAAGTCTTAAACACATCTTTAGTTAATAATGCAGATTTAAACCCTCCATCCATTACCTCATAACGACTTCGTAATACATTATAAAAATAATAAAATGGACTCTCTGTTAATAGTAAAAATGCATTAGAATAATCATCTTGTGAATATCCAGTTAGACCTGCTGTTTCTAAATCATAATCTTCTCTAAAAATGGAACTAGTTATGCTGTTATTAGCTAATCCCCAATAACGATAGCTATCATTACTTTCACTAGTTTTACTATCTGAATCATTTTTATCAGTATCACTAGTACTACCACTTGTATTATAGCCAGACGGAGAATTACTGTCATATTTATATACACCAACTACATCAGAATAATCTTTAAGTAAATCTAAACTTCCTCTTATAGCTTTAAACCTATATGATGGTAAATTTGATATTCCAGAACAATAGTTTCCAATATCTCCACTTACTTTATCTTTTTCAGAGCTATTATTGGTTAAACTATTATATGAATCTTTTGCATCTTTTATAATTGAACTATAGGGTCTATATAAGTAATTTACAAAATCATTAGTATTTACATATTCTTCTTGATTAAAAAAATTACTAAATAAAAATCTAAAGATACCCATATTTTTTTCTAATCCACTTGATACTATATCTCCAGTAAATATTTGTTTAAATACATCTTCTTTTTTAGGAGACATCCATTTTAAAGTAACAGAAGCTTCTTCTGCTGAACTATTTATATTATTACTTCCTTGGCCAGCTTCATTAATTTTTTCAATTCTTGTATCTTCTATTGTTGCTGCATCTGATTTATTAGTTTGTATAATTTGTTCATTTTGAGTTATAGCCCAATAATTGAACTTTTCTGAAAAAATTTTATCACTCATTGCATTAGTCATGTCTACCATATTGACTATTAAACTTTGTGGTAACATGAGTATTACTGACATTAATAAAAACATAAGTATAGCTTCTCTTATTGTCCTAATATTAACTATTACTGAACAAATTATCATAATTAATATTAATAATAAGAAAAATAAATACAACATACCATAGTCTTTTATAAACCAGGAAGTTAAAGGTATATCTAATAAAGAAGGTAAATTAATATATCCTACAGAGGAACTATAGCTACTAGCTACATCTTTACCAACAGTAAAAGAATTGCCTAGCCATGACCCAGTAATATTTTTATGTGTTGTTAATACCCAACCATCCAAAGTTGATTTTATCCATGAGTTTCTATATTCATTAGATTCTGGCTGAAGTAATCCATAAATCTTGCTAATAATATCTTTTTGCATATCTTCCAAGCTTTTTTCTTGTGATTTATCTACTCCACCTTCTCCAACACCATTTAAATCTAATGTACCTGTTGTAGCAACATCTAAATCAGGAAGTAGACCACTACCATTTGAAGTAGGAACTAATTTACCATCCTTAATTTGAATGCCTAAAATGTTAACCATATACCCCCAATATATTCCAGCCCAAAAGTTATTTCCATTTGCTATATTAGATGATATTTTTGTTTTACCACCAGTGGCCATTTCTATATTAGAACCAGCTTTAGTATCATAAGTTATCCATCTTCTAACATCTTTTGAAATTGATACTACCTTATAAGATAATGCAGTAAAAAATAAAGTTGCGATTTTATTTATATCAGCAGTTTTAACTCCATCTAATCCACCAAAATCTTTTCCTTGCATAAGGAATCCTTTACTTCTAAGAACAAAAGGTTTATAAGATTTATCATCTGTACCAACAAGACTTTCAACTGTCCATTTACCATTTGATAGATAAGTCATATCCCTTAAAATAGTATCCATGTATGTCATACCACTTACAGCAGGAACATCACCTTGAAATAATCCTTTATCAACTAGATTCATTTTATTTCCAGGTAACAACATGTGAAATATCAAACCATTATTTGAAGTTGAAGATAATGTATCATTAACTTGATTTTGACTTGCATGATTAAAGGTACCTGTGTTAAAAAAAGCAACCAATCTATTTAAAGAATCACTAGATGCTTTTCCAGCTATATAGTCTTTAGCTTTAGTTTTCTGTGAATTTTTATCTCCATAGAATTCTTTAAGAAAATTTAAAAATTTACTATTGATTGTCCCATTTGTATAAAATTCTTGTTTTCCTTTCTCATCTGCTGTAAATAGTCCATCTCTTGAGACTAAATTTTGTAATAATTCATTTGTATCTTCTCCATTTGATTTAAAATTACCAGCATTTTGATTACCTAGAAAGTTTGAGCTATTATTTTTAGACATAGAATCTGCAAAATAATACATATTATCAGTTACTTCTCCTTTACCAGCCACAATAGCATCACCTAGATAATGTGTTAATTTGCTTCTATTCTCTTTCTTTTTAGGAAATATATTGCCAATATCTTTACTTAATGAGCTGTATTTAGAAAAATCTAATGATAATATAATTTTAAATTTTCCAGAACTATAGGAACCATTAATTTCTTTTGCATTTATTATTTTTTTTATATTATTTATTACAGAAGAATTATCTAAAGATTTTCCACCCTTAATTATTCTATCTGTAGAGCCTAGAAAATCTGTTGGAGATAACATTCCATAAATACTTAACATATTTTTAGAATCATCACCTTTTAGTCTACTTTTCAAATTGTAATAGGGCAAAAACTTACTATCACTTCCATTTAGAATATTATCATCATCAACATTTATTAAGCATCCCATTGCAAAAACATTATTCAAAGGGATTTTTCCTCCACCATTGGCAAAAGCTGAAGGGTTAAGACAAGCAGGAATTATTAACATATATTTATCCATGCTGACATCTCCATAGCTTCCCCAAACATTACCTATTCCATCTATATATAGTTTTTTGCATTTTCTTATACCTTTCTCACCCAAAACAACTTCTGGTACTATACCTGTAAGAATCTGCATCATACCTTTATAACCTTTTTGGCTAAAATCTATTACAGTTTTCCCATTGCAAGTAAGTTTTTTTTCTGTAGCCATTGCTGTTAAAAAAGCTACACCATCTACGTCATTATTATTAAATTTTAATGAACTTTTTGAACCACCAAGACCATTATCTTTAGATGTAATTGCATCATATAGTTTTGTATTTAACTCTAAAAATGTAGAAGTTTTATCACTACCATCAAAATGTCGTTTACTCAATTTATCTGCTAAATCATTTCTTTTAAAATCACTTACTGTGGTGCTTCCAGGCAAGAAATAATTTGATAAATATGCTCCATAGACTAAGTACTCTTCTTTTGCAATTCCTCCTGTGTTTAGTCCATTTCTTTCATTTCTAAAAAAGGAAATCATACTTGTACCCATTGCTGTTGCACTGCTACCACTTTTATCTTCAGAATCTGAATTTTCACCAGTAGTTGAACCTGCATTTTGAGCAGGTTCAGCTGATACTAATGGTGAAAAAACAGAAATTAACATAATTGATACTATAAAAATACTCATAAATTTCTTATAAAATATTTTTTGTTTCTTTTTTTTCACCCTAAAACCCTCCAATCAATTCTCTTATTTTTATATATAAATAAGCTAATACTTCTAAAATTGGTGTACTAAGTATAAAAATTGAACCAATTAGTAGTATAATAAATGAGATTTTTAAAATATCTACATGAGTTACATATTTTACTGTTGAATTTGTATTTAAATATTCATCTCTTATACTCCATGATATAGAATATAATTTTCCTCGTGTCATAATACTTACGATTGAGAAATCTATACCAAAATTATGGATATCTAGAAAATATGCTAAAACTAATGTAATTGAATAAAGAATCAATGCTATTCCAAAAAACATTGTTATTATCTTTATTGCAAATGTTATATATGCTCTTGCACTCTTATTTGAATTTAGCTCAGAAGATATTTCTTTTATTCTCTGCCAATCTTTAAATGAAGGCATATCATTTTTTACTTCAAATTCTCCAACTATATAATTATTTGCTTCTTCAGCTTCTGCATTTGTTAAGGAACGTGCAGTTGGAGAACGTAACCAACTTAATAAATTAGAGTTATTATTTGTTGAATTGTTTCTATATATTGAAAATCCACTATAAAGCTGTTCATTACTATTTGTAATACCTTCATCACCAACTGGAATATCACTATCTGAATTATCACTATTATCAATTGATTCATTATATGAAGGTAATTTCTTTTCATCAATATACTCATCTGATTTAGCATTTACACCATTTCCCATATCTGAAGCTTTAAAATCTCTACCAGTTATCTTTTTAAATACACTTTTAACTCCCTTTATCCAACCAGAAGTTCCAACTGTACAATATCTTTTTGCTAATTCATCAATAGATTTTGGCTTATATTTTGCTATATGATTGTATGATACATTGAATATCCCTCTATTAATACCTTCTAACATTGTAGGAAATGTTCTATTTCCATTAGAAAATGGATTGTTTTTATGCCCCGAACTAGGAGAACCACCACATTCTTGTATCATAATAGATAGCATTAGTGCAGGATTAACTTTATATATGTTAGATAATTGAATTATCTGCTTCTCATAACCTTTGATTTCTTTTCTTGTTTCTTTAGATAATTGAGATTCTGTTATTCCATGTCCCCAATCTTTATTTGCATTTCCAATATCAACTTCATTCGATTTACTTCTTGTAAAGAAATTTTTAACCTTTGATAAAGCAGATACATCATCATTTTCACCTTCAGCATATACTTTTGGTGTAAGGTTTAAAATTATGTTATTTGATTCTTTTTTGTTATCAAATACTCTTTCTAACTCTTTTCCAACAAAAGCTTTACTTAGATTTATATTTTCTTCACTGGAATTAGAGCTATCATTAGAACTATCTTCATTATCTCCTTCTTGGGAAGATGTTTTATTTTCGTTTGATGAATCTGATTGCTTTTCATCTTCTTTATTTTTTTTATCTTCTTCAGCTTCTTCAGCTACTTGTATATCTTCTTTTGATGTTTCAGAAGGTTTCCCTTCTGTTCTGGTATCAAAATCTGTTTGTAAGTAAAAGCTATCTGAATTTAATCCAACATTAACATGATTCTCACCTAATAAATAGCTTGAACCTTCCTCAAAAGCTATCTCATCCAATCTTAAAGACGTTTTACCTGCACCTATATGGTCAGCTGATAACATTTCTAAGTTATTATTTTTGAATTCTAATCCTTCAATATAATTATTATCAAATTTTATTTGTCTACCTGTGTAATATGGTTTATTTTCTTCTGTATTGTAAACAACTTCATTATATACAGTTGGTACTATAGCTCCTACCGTTTTTCCATCGAGTTCGTATTTATAAAAAGCTAAACCATCATCATCTATCCCATATGTTTTAAAACTAGCCTTATTTTGATAACCTCCATCAGAATCTTTTAAAAATACTTGTGCATGTGTTATAAAAAGTTGGACTTCATCTTTTAATACATATCCTAAAGTTGGTTTCAATGTATATTTATCAGTAGTATCTCTTTTTTCAAACTTATAAGGCATTACAACTCTCATTAATGTTGTAACACGGTTAAGTGGCTTGATTTTAGCTTTAGAATAAGGTAATTTATAAGTTTCTACTCCATCTGTATCTTGAACTGGTATACCTTGTATGTCTGATGAAGTTTTGCCTTCAGCAGAAGTTTTATCCATAAAACTTTTGAAATCAGGATGTAAATCAAATTTCAATTTCCCATTTTCACTATAAATCAAATCAATTTCTTTTTCCTTTTCCCTCCATTCATCATCTGTCCTAGGCACATCTTTTGCATCAATTTTACCTAAAAGTGGATGATAGAAGTAATCTAAAGAATATCTAAGTAATCCATTTGATTTCAATGGTCTAACGCCATTTTTTAAATGTTTTACGTCTAAAATGTCTTTTAATGGAACTTGTTTATTTGAATAAAAAGTGAATAAATTATATCCAGTTTTTATAGCTCCACCTGTTATTCCTTGTAATACAACCATTTTATAAGCTTGAATAGCTAGTATTGTCATATCAATTATTTCTTTATTTACATTATTACCATTGTCATCTACACCTCTTGGAATATACATTCTAAATTGTGTAGAACCATCACTCATATAAAAAGCGATTGATTGGTCATTTGTATATAGTTTATCTAGGTCATAATCCCATAAATTAATAGTTTTTGATAAGTCTCCATTTACTTCACAGTCTCCAAACTTGTCATTTTCCAATTGTTCAAACTCAGATACAACAGCATTTTGTTTACCTTTTAATATTTTTTCAAATAAACCAGGTTTTCTGTTCCACTTTGTTTTTAATACCATACATCCATCTTTATCAAAATAGTATGAGCCTTCTGGTGGTTCACATCCTTCAGGTTTTACATGAGCTGTTCCACCAGCCATTTTAGATGTATCTGGATAATTAACTTCTACTAATGCATCTGCTAAAGTTGTATCACCTTCAAAATTGCTATTATTTGAAGAACTTCCTGAATTATTATCTAAATTTATAGTATATGTTTTTCCATTATATTGTTCTTTTAACTTCTTAACAGTATCTTGATGAGCTGCGTTTAATGAATTAGTTGTATGAGTTCTAGAACCTATAAGATGTATATCAAAATGGCCATCTGCTCCATTATTTTTCACTGAATCATAATTTATTCCAGGTCCAAATCCATTAGACCTATTTTTATTTGTATGAACCCTAGCAGGTTCACTTTCTAGTCCAGCGTGAAATGCCCCAGCCATAGAAGCTCCATACATTTTTCCTTTACTATAAACTATAACTGGTCTACGTTCCCAACTATCCAAGCTTCCCCATATACTCCTTAATATATCTGTATCTTTTTGAGTAACAGTTTCTGTATCAGAATGATTTGTTCCACCTGTTCTTATAGCTTTAAATGTTTTACCTGTTTTTACATCAGCAACTATAAAACTATTATCTTTTGTATTTTTAGCATATTCATCTCTAGGAAATGCTTTATTCACTTCTGAGGAATCTTCAAACCAATTTAAGAATTCAACTTTCCCTGTTACAGTATTTTTATTTTCTCCTGTATTAACTGAGCTACTGCTTGGATTACCTAGTCCATTAATTCTATAAACTCTTACCTTTTGTTTACCTCTTATACCATTAGAATTTAATTTTGATACTTTAACAACATCTCCTGTTTGTGGTGAATGCACATATTGATAATTACCTAAATAAATCATTACATGCCCACTGTTTGCTAGAATATCACCAGCTCTTGCCTCAGATAAGTCTACTTGAGTCATCCAACTAACATTTCCATTGTATACAGCAGATGAAGTTACATAATTATCTTTAAATCCAATTGTCTTTAGACAATAATATATTAGACCTGAACAATCAAATGAATCAGGGCCTTTAGCTCCAAAATGGTATGGTTTACCTCTTTGTGCCAAGGCTAATTGAACAAATTTATCAGCCATATTTTCTTCTGCAAATACTTTTCTAGGAGACACTAATAACAAGGTACTACTATAAGATATAGTAATTAAAAATATTAATAAAAGAGATAAGCTTCTTTTTATGAATTTCTTTATATCCAATCTCTTTATCCTCCTTATATATAAAAAGAGAAGAAATGTACAAGACTTTCTTCTCTTTTATAATTTTTACTTAATCTTAAACTAATCCACTTGCTAGGTTTAAAAACCATCCTATAACTCCACCTAACTCTCCAGCAATTAGGTATAACAAGCAAATAGATAGAATTATATAAGAAAATACTTTTCGTTTTAAATAGACAACATATGCATTTTTAAACTGTCCACCTGAACTGATTGATGATACAGATTCTCGTACTGCGGACATTGCTTCAGGAGAAATAAACATTGGTTTTTTGTTATCTCTATCTCCAAGAGGTACACCAATATAAACAAGGTCAACGATTGAAGAAGCTATTAACAATACAATTATAATAATACTTGCAACTCCAGCGGCAACTCTAAATATTTCTAAAAAAGGGCCAACTATTTTCATACCTGTAAACATGTCAGCACGTGTACTATCAATAATTATAGGAATTAACATTACAGAAGCATCAGCATTATTTTGTGATATAAGGTCAAATATGTATTGCTGAGTTTCATCTGACACTTGAGATTTCTTTAATTCATCAACAAAGGCTCTTAAGTTCTGCTTTGCACTTTTAGTATCTGCTTGAGAAAATTCTTTTGAATTGAATTTTATAGCTCCCTCACTAACTTGAAATGCAGTTCCTGTTAGATTTACATCTGGTTCTTTTCCCTGTAAAGGCTCTTGTCCACCTTTATCAGCACTATTTATTTTTTCTGCAATTTCTCCTATAGCTTTTTGGTCACTTTGAGGTATCTTTATTTCAACTACACCATCTTGATTACTTGAAGGTGCAGAATATGTCCCTCCTGCATTAGCAGTAGTTTTTGGAACAACACCACCAACTCCATTGTTTACATTCCCATCTGTTTCAATTGGGTCTGCGAAAGATACTACTCCCAAAGATAAAATAGTAAGTATAATAGTTATTAACATCACTAAATATCGTTTAATGTTCATTACAATTACCTCATAAATTTCCATAGTGAATTACAAGTAAAAATACACTATGATTTTTATCTTCCTCCTCTTTGTCTGTCAAACTGCTTTATCTATCAAAAACTCACTCATATGTTTTTCAAAATAAAAAGTAAAACTAGAACTATGCCTATAGATAATGATTTAAACACAATATCTTCCCATTTACTTCCTGTTCCAAACATCTCAATATGAGGAACAAAACTGAACATTTGCCCTGGTAATATGTGTATTCCCATCATTGTAAATGAATCTAAGAATAGATGACTTGTTATTCCACATATAAACCCAATCAACATCATTCTTAATAATGTAATAGACATGGATTCTCCATATATCTGAGATATAAGATGCATTGCTGAATATAAAAGTGAACAAATACCTCCAACGAATATCAGACTATGAGTTTGCCAACTTCTGTGAGCTGGCCTAGTTAGAGCAATAAGACTATGACAGAAATAATTAATAGGTGTTTTCTCTTTAACATTACACCATGCTAAATCTAAATCACTTACAGTACTTCCAAAAGATGAAGCTGGATACATAATGGAGAGTTGAATAAATGGGTTTATATTTTCAACTAATAATCCTTTTTGCTTCATATAAGAAAACACTATTAACATAGCCAATGCTCCACCAGCTTTATGAGTTTTATATAATATTGTCCTCACCACACTTCCTGATTTGTTTCTAAAAATAAAAAAGTAATTGGTTAAAAACCAATTACTTTTTATAAATATATATATCTTTTTATATTATATAAAATAATACTTTATATATCTTATTAATATATATATATACTTATCTTTAATATATATATATATATATTTATTATTTATCTTTTACTTTATCTTTTATATATTCAGATACTCTTCCCCTTAAAATAATATTTCCTTCTTCTGTTTTATATTGTTTAATTGAAAATACAGTATCTAGTAGAATGTTTTTACCTTTTTCAATAGAAGTATGTATATATCTTATATAAGCTAATAAAACCTCTTGTACTACTACTTCTGATATATTTAATTCCTCTGATATTGCATTTATAGCTTTATTTAAATTTCTTTTAGCTTTATATCCCATTTTAATGATTTTAACCTTTCCTATATTTTTAATTCTTTATTATAAAAAATAAATTTATTTTTATCTACTTGCATAAAGTCATATATAGAAGTAAATTTATTTAATATATTTATAAATTCTACAACCACATTTACATCTACTTCAATCATAATTGAATCGTTGTTATCTAGATAATCACCTATTTTATCAGTAAGTTCTATTATTAATTTTTGTTCTTTTTCTTTTGAGGCAAATTCATTTCTTGTTTCTTTTAACATTTTTTGTTTTCTTAAAAATTCTAATGATTTCATAGCTATCTCTCCTTATTTTAAATGGAATTTATGAATGAATAAGAATACTTAAGTATAAAGTCTAGAATTCTAAAACCAAAATCATTCAATACTGTTGTACTAAATAACACTAATGACATTGTAAATAAGACAATGTGAACACTTCTTCTTTTAATATAAGAAAATATCATATCTTTTTTCCTAGGCTGCTGCTGCATACCTGGATAATTCTGATTATTATTTTGTGAACTCTCAAATTCAACAACACAAGAAAGAGCCACATCTGAAATCCATCTTTTAGATGTTGAATCTTGTGTTCCACCCATACCATACATACCATTACCACCTGAAGAAGCTTTTTTATAAAGGAAATCACGTGTAAAAGGAGCAGATATAAACAATAAATCAACTCCAGTTGTAAAGCCTGTTGCTATTACAGCTACACATGAAAGTATTGCTATAACTTTTCTTGCTATTTTTAAAACTGGTCCTAATATAATATTTGCATTATTTATATCCTCTTCTGATATTCCTGAAAATAATCTGCTGATTGCATTTATGCTACTCTTATTTTTATTATCAGTGTAATCTGGTACATCAGAAGAATTATTGTTATTATAATAATTATCATAATAATTTTTTATATTGTTGGATGTAATAGAATCATTATCATCTAAATCAGAGTTTGTAATATTATTAGAATTATTATCTGCATTATTTTGTTCACTTTCTCCAATTCCATTTAACTCATTTAAACCATCAGCACTTACACAAAAACTAGATGATAAAACAAATAATGAAATAATGAGAAAACTTATTATTTTATATTTCATTTAATCAGCTCCCTTAATATTAAGAATAAATATAACTTTAAATTTTTTAACACACTTAAATATCTAGTTTTTTAATATATGAAATACTATCTTAAACTTAAAACTATATAAAATTTTTTCAAAGAAAAAAAGAAGCTTTTATTTGAAGTTTTAAGATAGCTCGAATAGATTTGTAATACAAAACTATGTCTTAATACATTAAAAAGCTTAAAATCTATTTAAATAGATTTAATCCAAATAAATCAAAGAATCTTTATCTATCTTACTTAAATCTACAGTTTTATCTTGATAAATGTACATATTTAACAATTGTGCTGTAACATAGAGGTCTGTTCTAAATACCCACCCATATTTTTTGTATTTACCTTCTTTACAAATATCTTCAAATGGAACAGACAACATTTCTATCTCATTATAATTAATTTTAGTAACTGTATAAGCAAGATTTAATATCTCTTTAATATTTAAACTTGTATCAATATTATCAATTACAGATTTTAAAATGTTTGGATATTTTAATATACTTACTGTTTTCATTTTATTAGTTATAGAACTTATAATTTCTCTTTGCCTTTTAGTTCGACCTTGTTCTCCTCCAGAATGATATCTAACTCTAGCATATGATAAAGCTTGAGTTCCATTTAATTTATGAGCTCCAGGAGAATTTATCTTTTCTGCTTTATTACCTTCAATATCATTTAAGTGTTGATTAAATTCTTTCAATACATTCTTTTCTATATTTACATCAACACCACCTAATGTATCAACAACCTTTATAAAGCTGTTAAAATCTAATAAGACATAATCATCTAATTTCAAAAAATAATTTTCTTCTATAGTATCTTTGAGTAAATCAATACCACCAAAATTAAAAGCCCAGTTCAATTTACCTTTGCCATGTCCAGGAATTTCAACTAATACATCTCTATATAAAGTTGTTAATTTAACTTTATTATGAACTGTATCTATAGTAGCTATTAACATAGTATCTGTACGAACACCATCTTTTTTTCCACGTTTATCAGTTCCTAATAGCAAAATATTAGTTATTCCGTCAACTGTTTTAAAATCTCCAATATTTTTCTGTCTCAAAACTTCTTTTTCATTTTCGTAAGTATAAACTTTATTTGTGTTTATACTTTTACTTGATATATCATTATTAAATCCAATTGTTTCTATTTCTGATTCAAATAATGAAGAACTAAATAATGTATTAATAGAAGCAACTGCAATTATTAGAAAAACTAAAAAATATCCTATTTTTTTTAACTTCATATTTTTCTCCTTTTTTATATACTTAGCTAGATATGTAAAGATATATTTTGAATGATAAAAGTGTTAATTTTGCTTTAAATTTAATCCAAATTCTTTTAATTTATCCTTTATGGACTCCTCTGAATAGTTTGGTATTATAGACATAACTTCATCTAGAGTAGTAAGCTTTTCAGCATAAAGTTTTAATCTAATTTCATCTTCTTGAGACCATCTATTTATATTAGAGTCATATACTTCAACTAGCATTTTTATTTTGCTTTCATCTTTTAATTCAATATATTTTTTATTATTTTTTATTTCTTTAGTTGACATTAACAGTCCATTAATTAAATATAGTTCTATTGAATTTGATTCATTCCTATTTACATATTTCTTTGTTTTATATTTGTCCCATAATACTTTTGATATATCATAAATATTATTTTTAAATTTAACCCTGTATCCCATTATTTCATTGTTATAAATTAAGTACTTTAAAGCAATTATTTTATTATTTTTCATTTGAAAGCCTCCTAAATTTTTATATTATTTATATC
>NZ_JAGWCT010000078.1:0-17896 GCF_020657815.1 Clostridioides sp. ZZV15-6597
GACCTATAGAGTTTAATCATATAAATATATAGGAAATATTTCAATATATTATACATAAAGGGTCATTTTATAAGTATAACTGGAAATTATATATATTTTTTATAGAAGTTTGTTGAAAAACAATTAAAAATCATGAAGAAAAAAGATATAATTAGAAATGTAGTGATAAATTTAAAAGTGTGGTAATAAATATTTTACTAAGAATGATAACATTGAAATATTTTAAATAATATCAGGAGGAATATAGATGGAAATAAAACCAAGAAGTGCAAAAGTAGAAGAGTTTGATAAAGTAACAGGATTAATAAACTATGTGTTTAGAGTATCAAGAAATTATAAGCCAACTATGGTGGAAGAGTTTCCCCTTTTATTGAATAAAGATAACATAGAAAATATGATTATAATATCAGAAAATGAAAAAGTAGTTTCAGATGTAAACTATTTGGTACAAGATGTATCTATTCAAGGAAATAAACTAAAGGTTGCAGCTATAGGTGGAGTATGCACACATCCAGATTATGAGAAGAAGGGATATTCATCTAAAATACTAGATAAAGCAGAAGAAAAAATGTTTTCTGATGGTGTAGATGTTTTAATTATTTCAGGGACAAGAAGTTTATATAGTAGAAGAAATTGCAGTGTGGTGAAGAGTTTCTATAAATATACAATAAAGCCAGAAAATATTGAAATACCATATGAAATAGTTGAATTTGATGAAACTAATTTTGAAAAAGATACTGATTTAAATAAAATGATTGAATTATATAATCAAAATAGTACTAGATTTATAAGAACAAGAGATGAATTTAAAAAATTATTACATGCAGCTACTATTGCTTGGGGACCAATTAATTATAAGAAAGTATTTATAAAAGATAATAATAACATAATAGGATACTTAATAATAAGAACAATAAAAAAAGAGTACTCTATTGTAGGAGAAGTAGTTGAACTAGGATTGAATAATATAAATGTTGAAAATGTATTAAAATATACTACGAATAAATTTGGTTTAGAGTATTTAGACTATAAGGTACATGTAAGAAATCTAAAAGACCAATTAGAATGTAATGAATTAAAGTCTTTAGATTATCAACAAGGAACAATTAAAATAATAAATTATAGTAAATTATGCAACAATTTAAAAGGTTATTTTAATCAATATGTAGATTCTGAACTATTAGAGCATATTGAATTTAAACAAGTTGAAAATAAATATATCATCAAATATAAGGAAGAGGAGCTTATAATAGAAAGCTTAGATAAACTTAATAAGCTATTTTTTGAAAGAAATGAAGAACAACACAATGAATTTAAACATTTGAAAAATATATATGAATTTACTACAAAAGTATTTCCTATAGATTTTCCATGGACTGCAAATTTAAATTATCAATAATTATTATACTTTTAACCTAAGATTTGATAAGAAATGTTCTTAAAGTATGAACTAATTTTTTATTGAATGTTAGGAAAGTGCTTTTATGAAGGAATTGGAAAGGATGAGTATTATATGGACATACTTGAAAAAATAGAAGAATGTATATTAAATATGGGTGTAAATAATATAGAAGATTTAGTAAAAGACGCTATAGAGAAAAATACTAATGTAGAAGATATATATGAATATGGGTTAAACAAGGGTATGATAGGTGCTTTAGACAAATTTGAGAATAAAGAATACTATCTTTCAGAAGTGATAGTATGTACAGATGCATTAAATAAAGGTATTAATCTCTTGAAGGGAACTGGCAAAATAAAAGAAAAATCAAAGGGAGTAATTTTAATGTCTGTAGTAGAAGGTGATACTCATGAGATAGGAAAAAATATTGTAAAAGTAATGGTTGAAGCCACTGGATACAAAGTAATTGATTTAGGTGTAAATAGAAAAAGCGAAGATATAATAGAAGAGGCTATAAAAAACAATGTAGATATAATAGGTTTATCTTCAATGATGACAACGACGATGGAAAACATGAAATCAGTAATAAATAGGCTTAACAGACTTAATCTAAGTAAAAGGCCAAAGGTAATAATTGGTGGAGGTCCTGTAAGTATGGATTTTGCAGAAGAAATAGGTGCAGATGGATATAGTCCAAATGCTCCAAAAGCAGTTAAATTAATAGACAAACTTATAGGAGGAGAAATTTAGAATGTTTTCAGATATGACTTTATTGCAATATATAAATAGTGAAGATAGAGGATTTTTCCTGCCCGATATGGGTACAAATGGTTTGTTTTTGATAAATAAAAAAGCATATGAAGTATATGATAGTGTAGATATACAATTGGAATTAGCAAGAACTATGGATAAATATTTTGAATCAGATTTTATATATTCATTTTGTGATGGGATTACATTTTGCGAGACTCTGGGATTAGAGACACTAAGACCAGATTATGATTTTCCAAGTGTATTGACACATACAATAACAGATAGTGAAAAGTTAAGAAAATTAGATGTGCCAGACCCATATACAAGTGGACGTATGCCACTTAATCTAGAAAGCTTATCACTAATATCAAAAACTATAAAAAAACCATTATATGAATCAATACAAGGTCCATTTACTCTTGCGGGTCAATTAGCTGGGGCTACACAACTTTTGAGGTGTATAATAACTGATAAAAAATTTGTGGAGGAGTTATTAGAATTCACTACTGAGTTAGTAAGGAGATATGCTGTTGCTGCAAATAAAGCAGGTGCAAAATATATTTCAATAGCAGAGCCAACATCAGTAACTTTAAACAAAACTAGATTTGATGAATATATAGTAAAAAATTTAAATAAAGTATATGATGAACTTGATTGTTGGAAAGGTATGCATATATGTGGAGATACAAGAGAGTTGTTAGATAATATGTTGAGTTGCAATATAGATGCAGTAAGTTTAGACCAAATTCTAGACTATGAAGAGATTGCACCAAGAATTCCAAAAGATATAGTTTTAATTGGAAATTTAGACCCAATAAAACTTCTTGGACGTTCCACACCTGATAAAATAACAAAAGAAACACTAAAGTTGTTAAAAAAGATGAGAAAGTATGACAATTTCTTATGCGATTTTGGTTGCAACTGTTTAAATACAACACCAGTAGAAAATTTACAAGCAGCCATAAAGGCAGGGAGAATTAGTTATAAAGAATTAGATAGGATTGATATGAATGAGTTGGAATAACAATGAAAATATGCCTTATTTAGAATATATAGATTTAGAAGATATTTATATAAATAAAGATACAGTGCTAAAGTTTTTGGGATATTCGAATAGAAAAGTTCCAGAAATGATTAATGAAATAGTTGAAGAAGAAATAAAAAGTATAAAAAGTATATTGAATATTAAGGTTTATGCAAGTGAAATTGATATTGATAAAATGCCTAAAGAGTGTAAAAAGGCATTTGCCATTTTATATACTATAGGAGATAAAATTGACATTAAAATGAACGATTACATGAAAAATTGTAATATGATGGCAGGTTTGGCACTAGATAAAATAGGTATAGTGTGCTTAGACTACATCAACGAGAAAATAAAAATGTATTTAAAGGAAACCTATAGTAATCTCAATATATCATATGAGATATATCCAGGAGATAAAGATTTTAAAGTTGAAAACCAAAAAAATATTTATGAATATGTAAAAAATAAATACGATAATCTAGAAATAGAAATCAATGATTATCATCAATTATCTCCTATAAAAAGTGTTGCGATGCTTATTTTAATGGGAGATAAAGAAAACACTGAATCAAGATGTAGTAAATGTATTAGAAAGTGTTTTTAGAAATTTTTACAAGATTAAAGTTGATATTGGTAAGTTGCAATAATTTTTTTAGCTAGCATATCTTTAAGCTAAAAAAATTATTGCAAAATAATAAGATTCTACTTGATATACTCATACTTACAGATTATAATAAATTTTTTAATTCAATGAGAGTATTTATTTCATAAGTGGGTATAGAACTAGTATGATTTATACTGTTATTGGAGTTTAGCCAACAAGTATCTATTCCTGAATTTATTCCTCCTAATATGTCTGAAGTTAAACTATCACCAATCATCAAAGCAGAAGTTTTATCATAACAGTTAAACTTCTTAAATGCATATTTAAATATTTCAGGATTTGGTTTTGATACTTTTACTTCTTCTGATACAATCATTCCATCAATATATTCTTTTATTTCTGAGTTTTTAAGTCTATTATTTTGGACTTTAGAAATTCCATTTGTTATTATGATAATTTTGTACTTACTTTTAAGATATGATAATACATCAAGTGTACCTGGCATTAAAAAAGTACATTCTGCCAAAAGATTTAAGTACATTTTACTAAGAATTATAGGGTCAACATTTAAGTTCATTTCCTTTGCAAAAAGTTCAAATCTAAGTAGTTTAAGCTCATCTAAAGTTATAGTGTTTTTTTCAAGGTCAAGCCAAAGTTTATCACTTATATTTCTATATATTTTTATAAATTTTTCAAAGTCAAAATCTAATCTAAATTTAGATAAAAGTTTCTTAAAAGCATAAGATTCACTCTTTTTAAAATCAAATAAAGTATCATCTGCATCAAAAAATATAAATTTATATCTCTTCATAAGGTCTACCCTTTATAGTATAACTGCAAAAACTACTTTGCTTTCACTATCAGAATCATTTTGCCATTTATGCTTTGTTCCTAAAGGAACCTTAACGCTATCACCCTTAAATAAAGTAAATTCATCATCATCCATAAAGAGTTTGACTTCTCCCTCTAAAATGTATGCAATTTCATCTCCATTATGAGTAATTCTATCTACACAAGAAGATGTATTTGGAGCCAAATCCATAATAGCAAATTCTAAATTACCACTAGAATCTGGAACTAAAACTTCATATACAACATCATTACTTCCAGGTAAAATAACTTTCTTTCTACTATCGTGTCTCACTATTAAACTTTTTTTGTCTACTTCAGATACAAAAAATGTAAATAGAGGAACATTTAGAGAAGAGGCTATAGATTTTAATGAATTTACAGATGGATTAGCAAGACCTCGTTCTATTTGGCTCAATAATGATGGTGTAACATCTGCTAGTTTTGCTAAATCTCGAATACTTAGATTTTGTTTTTTTCGAACTTCAGCTATTTTTTCTCCTAAATTTAAATCATTCATATAAATATCCTCTCTTTTTCGTTTTAAAAATATTACTTTAAAATAATCTAAATAAAAAGATTATATAGTATGAAATCATTATAACATATAAGATATAATTTTGAATAAATAATGTTAAATCTAATTGAATAAATTAAAATATAATTGACAAGTGGATACAGAATACTTAAAATATATTTAAATAAAATTAAATTAAGTAAAAAATAATTAACTTACTTTAAGATAGGAGGGGATATTGTGCAAATAACAACTTTTGGAGCTATATTTGGCTTATTAGTAGCAATTATTTTAATTATAAAGAAATTTCAAGCTGTATATAGTTTAATGTTAGGGGCATTTGTTGGGGGAATAATTGGAGGAGCAAGTATAACAGAAACTGTAGATTTTATGGCAACTGGAGCTATGAATATCTCACCATCAATTCTTAGAGCTTTAGCATCAGGTGTATTGGCTGGAAGTTTAATAAAAACAGGAGCAGTTGATAAAATATCAGAACAAATCGTAAGGATATTAGGAGAAAAGAGAGCCTTACTTTCTATAGCTGCTTCAACTATGGTACTTGCAGGAGTAGGAGTAAATTTGGATGTATCTGTAATAACTGTAGCACCAATAGGTTTATACATAGGAAGAAAATTAAACTATTCTAAATTAGCAATACTTTTAGCTATGTTAGGTGGAGGCAAAGCAGGTAATATAATATCACCAAATCCAAATACTATTGCAGTAGCAGGAAATTTTTCTGTAAATCTATCTAGTGTTATGATAGCAAACGTAATTCCAGCAATTGTTGGTATTGTGGTTACTGTTGTTCTGGCAAGTGCATTAACGAATAAAGGAAACAAGGTAGAATCATATGAACTTTTGGAACAAAGAGAGGATTTACCAAATTTGTTTAAGTCATTATGTGGTCCAATTGTAGCTATATTTTTATTGTTTCTAGGAAATATATCACCTATAGTAATAGACCCTATGGTTGCACTTCCTGTAGGAGGAGTAGTAACCTTAATCGCGACAGGAAATTTGAAAAATACAAGAGAGTATTTGTCTTTTGGATTATCTAAGATGCAAGGTGTATGCATATTATTACTTGGAACAGGGACTATTGCGGGGATTATACAAATGTCTGAATTACAACAGAGTACAATAGGTATACTACAATATTTAAATATGCCCCAATTTTTATTAGCACCGATTTCAGGTATACTTATGTCAATGGCAACAGCATCATCAACAGCTGGAGCCACTATAGCATCATCAACTTTTTCTGATGCTATATTAAATGGTGGATTATCACCAATTTCAGGAGCATCAATTGTTAATGCAGGTTCTAGTGTATTTGAACAATTACCACATGGTTCATTATTTCATACTAGTGCAGGCAGTATAAATATGGATATAGGTGAAAGATTTAAATTGATTCCGTATGAAGCACTAATAGGGATAGTAATGACTATAGTTTCAACATCTATACAATTAATCTTATAATAAATATAGATATTTAATGAAAAAAGTAGGATTTTGTTATTAAATATTGAATTTATATAAAAAAGAAAGATTGGAGTTTTAAGGTGAATAAAAAAAAGATAGTAATTATAGGGATTATTTATTCATTTTTAGTTGTAGTTTCACTCACAAATATGTATGTAGGCATGGAGTATAATTTGAATATATTTGAATATGTTAAGAAATCACTTCCATTTACAGAAGAGGAAAAACAATGGCTAAAAAAACATAAAAATTTAATTTATAGTTCTGACCAGAGCTCTCCTCCTCTTAGATATAAAGGTCAAGAAGATGGTCAATACAAAGGAATTGTTGTTGATTTAATTAATTCCCTATCAATCCAAATAGGTAGAGATTTCTATTTTAAAACAAATACATGGTGGAAAGAATCCTTTATAAATCCAGTGGATGATAGTATAAGATTTTTTGACTTAATTCCATCAAAAGAAAGAGCAAATAAGTTTATATTTACTGACCCCGTTTATACATTAAGTGCAAATATATTAAAAGATAAAAAAGCACAGAATATAAATAGTTATAGAGATTTAAAGGGAAAAACAATAGCAATACCAGAGGGTGACTATTCTATAAACTTTTTAAAAGAAAGAGTTGACAATATAGATATTGTGTTGACTCCAGATATAAAGACTGGAGTAAATTATTTAATGTCAGGCAAAGTAGATGCAGTTGTTGGTGATGAACCAGTATTACGATATTATGTGATAAACTATGAACTCTCAAAGAAATACAGTATTTTAAATACTCCTATTTATACCAAAAAGGCAGTTCTCGCTGTTCCTAAACAATATAAAGAATTAGTTGGTATTTTAAATAAGGGAATTTTTAAACTTCAGAAAAATGGTGTATATAAAGATTTAAATAAAAAATGGTATTCTATATATAATGAAGTCGATGATGTATTATATGATAGAGGAGTCATGCCAATCATTTATATTTTTATAGGCATAATTTTGATATCTATTTATATTTTTTATAGTTATACATATTTATTAAAAATAGAAATAAAAAGGAAAACAGAAGAAGTAATAGAAAATAAAAAGGCTTTAGAGGCCACATTTAATAGTATCACAGACATAATAATGCTTATAGATGACAATTACAATATAGTTGAATCAAATAAAGTATTCTATGATTTTATCAATGAGATACAATATAAAAAAGAAGAATTAATTGACATAATAAAAAATATTATTGAGAATACATTTTCTGAAAATACACATAAAGCAAGTGAAATAGAACTGATTAATAAGATTTTGAAAATAAGTACTTTCCCTGTAGAATATAAAAAAAATAATATTGAATATATAGTAGCCGTGATTAAAGATATAACTAATGATAAAATAATAGAAGCAAAATTGCTGAGAGATAATAAAATGATATCTATAGGGCAATTAGCTTCTGGAGTAGCACATGAGATAAGAAATCCTCTAGGAATAATAAGAAATAATTGTTATCTTTTAAAAGGTAATGTTACTATAGAAGAGGTAAATGATTGTGTAAAATCAATAGAAAGTAATGTAGATAGAGCAAGTAATATAATAACGAATTTATTAAATTTTGCAAGAATATCAGATGATAGTTTAGAAAATATAAATATAAGAAATTTTATTGAAAATATAGTCAAACTTCAGTATAAAGTTTTACAGTTAAAAGATGTTGAAATAAAGATAAACTGCAATAAGGATTTAGTGTGCTACATAAATGGAGAATCTTTGAAACACGTATTTATAAATTTAATATCTAACTCAGTAGATGCAATACATGAAGGCGGTAAAATTATTATAAATTGCTATGTGAAAGAGTGCTGTTTATTTATAGATTTTAAGGATAATGGTGATGGTATAAAAGAAAACGTTTTAAAGGATATATTTAATCCTTTTTATACTACAAAGCCAATTGGTGAAGGAACTGGATTAGGTTTGTACATTACATATAACGAGATTAAAAAGAATAATGGAGATATAAGTGTCAAAAGTCAATTGGGAGTTGGTACTTGTTTTTATATAAAAATTCCACTAAATAAAGAGGTGACTATATGATGAAGATACTAGTAGTTGATGATGAATTAGAGTATGGAACAATAATGAAAAAAATTTTGCAAAAGAATGGATATGTGGTAGATATAGCACTAAGTGGAGAAGAAGCTGTGAGTATTATTAAGAAAGATAAAAATTACGATTTGATTTTATCTGATGTTATGATGAAAAATATGGATGGAGTACAACTTTTAGATAAAATTAAATCTATTAATAAAAATATAGAAGTTATATTAGTTACTGGATATGGAAGTATTGAAAATGCAGTTGAAGCTATGAAAAGAGGAGCTTTATCTTATTTTATAAAAAGTAATCCTATTGAAACTTTATTAGAAGAAATTGAAAAAGTAAAAAGAGAAAAAGAAGTAGTTTGCACACAAAAAAATAATTTGGGCTTTACTTTAGAATCTAAAAATAAGGATTTTAATAATATAATAAAAATCGCAGAAAAAGCTGCCTGTAAAGATGTAAATATACTAATTCTTGGAGAATCTGGAGTAGGAAAAGATGTTTTAGCTAGATATATACATAGTCTAAGCCCAAGAAGAGATGAAATATTTGTACCTGTAAACTGTTGTTCTTTTTCCGAAAATTTATTAGAGTCTGAGTTATTTGGACATGAGAAAGGTTCTTTTACTGGAGCAATAGATAGCAGAAAAGGTAGATTTGAACTTTCAAATAGGGGTACTTTATTTTTAGATGAAATAGGAGATATACCTTTAAATGTGCAAGTAAAATTGTTAAGGACACTTGAAGAGAAATCTATAGAGAGAATAGGAAGTAATAAGTCTATTAAAGTTGACTTTAGATTAATTTGTGCAATGAATAAAGAACCTAAAATAGAAATATTAAATGGTAATATAAGAGAAGATTTTTTTTATAGAATAAGTACAATAACAATAACTATACCACCTTTAAGAAATAGAAGAGAGGATTTAAATACACTTATAGACTTTTTCTTAAATAAATACCAGATTGAACATGATAAAAAAATATCCTCAATTGATAAAGAAGTAGTGGATTTTTTAATAAATTACGATTATCCAGGGAATATAAGAGAATTAAAAAATATAATCAATAGATTAGTAGTTTTAAGTGAAGAAAGTAAGTTATCAAAAGACAATTTGAACTTAATATCAAACAATATAAACATAGATGATAAAATAAGTATTAGACCTCTAAGAGAAATAAGAAAAGAATTTGAGTGTGAATATATTGAAAAGGTTCTATCTCTATGTGGAAATAATATTTCAAATACAGCAAAAAAATTGGAGATTAGCAGAAGACAATTAACTAATAAAATATCAGAGTACAATATTAAGTGAGAAAAAAACTTCTCATATACTGAGAAAAAAATTTCTCATAATTATTAAAAGATAAGTAGAAAAATTCTACTTATCTTTTTTATTATAATTTTTAAATTTAAGAATTACAATAATTATAGGTAGATTCAATGTTCATGTAAGTAAAAAATGAAAATATCTATAGAATCAACATAAAAAAGCTATATTTTAAATAATTGGCATATAAAATGCTTTGTATATAAATAAACGTAATAATAAATATTTTTAATTGCGATTAAATGTATTAAGGGGGATTTTCATATGAAGCTAGAGCTAGGGAATATATTTATAAAAAATATTGAATTTGGAGAGAAAACAGAAGTAAAAGATGGCATATTATATGTGAATAGTAAAGAAATAGAACAGATAGCTTTAGAAGATGAAAGAATTGTAAGTGTAAATGTTGAACTTGCAAGACCTGGCGAATCAATAAGAATAGCACCAGTTAAAGATGTCATAGAACCTAGGGTTAAAATTGGAGATGAAAGCAAAATATTTCCTGGAATTATTAACAAAGTAAAGACTGTAGGAAGTGGAAGAACTCATGTACTTTCAGGAGCTTGTGTTGTAACTTGTGGAAATATAGTTGGATTTCAGGAAGGTGTAATTGATATGAGTGGTCCTACTGCTAAATATACACCTTTTTCAAAAACAAATAATGTATGTATTGTGATAAAAGCAAAAGAGGGCATAGAAACTCATGATTATGAAGAAGCAGCTAGAATAGCTGGATTAAAGATAGGTGCATATATAGGAGAAGCAGGCAAGGAAATTGAACCAGATGAAATAATAGTATATGAAACAAAACCACTATTAAAACAAGTGAAAGAATATCCAGACCTACCAACAGTAGCATATGTCCATATGTTACAATCACAGGGGCTTTTACATGATACTTATTATTATGGAGTTGATGCTAAGCAAATAGTCCCAACATTTATGTATCCAACTGAAATAATGGATGGAGCCATAATATCTGGTAATTGTGTTGCACCATGTGATAAAGTGACTACTTTCCACCATTTAAATAATCCAGTTATACATGACTTGTACAAAAGACATGGAAAAGACCTAAATTTTATAGGAGTAATTTTAACTAATGAAAACGTATTTTTAGTTGACAAAGAAAGAAGTTCTGATATGGTTGCAAAGTTAGTAGAATTTTTAGGTGTTGATGGAGTATTAGTAACAGAAGAAGGATATGGGAATCCAGACACTGACCTTATGATGAATTGTAGAAAATGTAGTGAAGTTGGAGCAAGTGTAGTTTTAATCACTGATGAGTTTCCTGGAAAAGATGGAAAGAGTCAATCTATAGCCGATGCTACGAAAGAGGCAGATGCACTTGTTTCTTGTGGTCAAGGAAACTTAGTAGTCCATTTTCCTGCTATGGAAAAAGTTATAGGAACTTTGGATTATGTAGAAATGATGATTGGTGGATATAAAGGATGTTTAAATGACGATGGAAGTATGGATGCGGAATTACAGATTATAATAGCATCAACTATAGCAAATGGTTACAATCATTTGACAGCAAGATATTATTAAATAAATATTTGAGTATAGATTATTGTTAATACCATTATTAATTTAATTGATGTAATAACTATAAATTGATTTGGAGGATTAAGATATGAGTAAAATCAGAGTTGTTCACTATATAAATAATTTCTTTGCTGGTATAGGAGGAGAAGAAAAAGCAGATATTCCACCAGAAAAAAGAATGGGAGTAGTAGGGCCTGGAATGGCATTTCAAAGTCAATTTAAAGACGAAGCGGAGATAGTTTCAACTGTAATTTGTGGAGACACATATTTTGGAGAAAATATTGAAGATGCTACTAGAGAACTTTTAAAAATGATAAAAGAAGAAAAACCTGATTTATTTATTGCAGGGCCAGCATTTAATGCAGGTAGATATGGAGTAGCCTGTGGAACTATTTGTAAAGCAGTTGAAGAAGAACTAAATATTCCTGTAGTCACAGGAATGTATAAAGAAAATCCAGGTGTAGATATGTTTAAACTAGATTTACACATAATAGCTACAGGAAATTCAGCAGCTAGTCTTAGAAAGGTAGTTCCAATAATGTCAAGACTAGGGCTTAAATTAGTTAATGGTGAAGAAGTAGGGTCTCCTGAGGTAGAAGGATATATAATGAGGGGAATAAGAAAAAATTTCTTCCATGAACTTAGAGGTTCTGAAAGAGCGATTGAAATGTTGGTTAAGAAAATGAATGGAGAAAAATTTGAGACTGAGTATCCAATGCCTGAATTTGATAGAGTTACACCTGTAGAGGCTATCAAAGACTTATCTAAAATAAAACTTGCATTAGTAACTTCTGGAGGTATAGTTCCAACTGATAATCCAGATAAAATCGAATCTTCAAGTGCTACTAAGTATGGTATTTATGATATAACAGGCATGAATTCTATGTCAAATAAAGATTTTACAACTATACATGGAGGTTATGATAGAGCATATGTACTTGAAAATCCAAACTTAGTTGTGCCATTAGATGTGGTTAGAGAATTTGAAAAAGATGGTGTAATTGGAGAATTGGCAAATTACTTTATAACTACTACAGGGACTGGAACAAGTGTAGGTAATTCTAAGAGATTTGGAGAAGAATTTTCTAAAAAATTGGTAGAAGATAAAGTAGAGGCTGTAATTTTAACATCTACATGAGGCACTTGTACTCGTTGTGGAGCAACGATGGTAAAAGAGATTGAAAGAGCAGGTATAGCAGTTGTCCATGTTTGTACTGTAGTACCAATATCACTTACAATAGGAGCAAATAGAATTGTTCCAGCAGTAGGTATACCATATCCACTTGGAAATCCAAAGCTAGGGGAAGAAGAAAGTAAAAAAATTAGAAAGAACATAGTTTTAAAGGCCTTAAATGCATTAAAAGAAGATGTAGAAGATCAAACCGTATTTGAATAATAAAAATATAACACAACACTAAAATTAAAATAGATATCATAAAATAGTTTCTGAAAATTATTTTATGATATCTTTTTTTGTTAAGTAATTTAAAAACATTGAATATATTTTTATATTTTTAAATTAAATTTACTAGAATGAAAAATTAAATTTAGAGTATTGATACATAAATTTAAATTAGATATACTATGAAAAGTAAAGTTATTCACTTTGGAACATATATTCAGCATATTAGAACAGATTAATTGAAATAAAGAAGTTAACTTTATATAATAAAATAATATGAGAAAGAAGGTGTTACATATTGATTTCAATTGCTATTTGTGATGATGAATCGTATATGTTAAATGATTTAAAAGAAAATATAGAGCTATATATGAATAGAAATAATTTATTGTATAATATAGAACTTTTTGATAAAGCTGAGACTCTATTATATAATCATGAAGTATTTGATATTATCTTTTTAGATATACAGATGGAAGGTATTAATGGAATGCAAGCAGCTAAAAAATTAAGGTCATGTGATAATGATTGCTTTATAATTTTTGTGACAGTTTTAAAGGAATTTGTATATGATGCTTTTGAAGTAGATGCTATAAATTATTTGATAAAACCATTGTCTAACGAAAAACTAGCTAAGACAATGGATAGGATAATTATAAAGCTGGAGAGTAATGAAAAGAATTATATAACAATACAAAAAGGGCACTCATATTGGAGATTGAAAATAGCAGATATTTTATATTGTGAAGTTATAAAAAGAAAGATTTATATCCATTTAAAAAAAGAAATTATTGATTATTATGAAACTATTGATAGTCTAGAAAGAAGCTTGCCAATAAATTTTTTTAGATGTCATCGTAGTTATATAATTAATTTACAATCTGTATATAGCTATGAAAATGGTAATGTAGTTATGGAAAATGGAGATATGATACCTGTTTCCAGGTTACGCCAACAAGAATTTTCTGAAGCTATGCTTAAGAATATGAAAAATAGGAGGAGATAACATGGCTAATTTACCTTATTCTAATTCATTATTAGAATATAGTATTTTATTCGTCTTTGCAATAGATAGAAGTCTAATAGCCATATTGCAATATTATTTTCTAATTAGTTTTACAAATACTAAGTCAAAATTTTGGTACTGTATTTTATACTTGTTAGTATCAGTTTTGTCAATTAGTATAAATACATATTTTAATTTATATAATTTATTTTATTCACAGCTTATATTTTTTCTACTGACTTTTTTGTTTGTAAAGTATGTAATAAAAAAATCTACAGTTTTATCTATAGTATTATCTCTATTAGTATATGTAATTGAGCAGTTAGCATATGGATTTATGGCTCCATTTAATTATTTACTATTTATAAATAATACAGATATAAATATTTATAAATTTGTTGTAAATACGGAGATTTCATTTTTTATTACGATTATAATAGTTGGATTTATATATTGGTATAGTGCTAAAAAATTTAATATTAAAACTGTGAAATTTGATAGATATTCAATAATTTTGATAACTCCATTGTTACTCATAATATTATTTTGGCAATCATTTGAGAATACTGGTTATTCAAGTTCAACCATAAATATCGATACGAAACTTCAAAAAATATCGATACGAAACTTCAAACTGTAAAATTATTAATGAATACGTCTCTTACTAAAGAAATTCAAGCTTTCCTTTTTTCTTCAATTGGAATTATATGTGTATTTTTCTCTTTATTTGAGTTTAAGAAATTGATGCAATATTTAAAAGAAGAGAAAAATAAAGCGATTTTAAATCAACAAATTTATTCTCAAAAAAATTACATTGAAGAAGCAAAATCTTGATTGTCACAAACAATGTCTTTTAGGCATGATTTTAACAATCATCTAGCTATTGTAAATGGACTGCTAAAAAAAGGCGAAATTTTAAAAGCACAAGAGTATTTAAATAAACTCGAAAAAATAACCAGTGACCTATCATTTTCTTGTAATACAGGAAATGTTGTAATTGATGCCCTTTTCAACAATAAATTAAGCATAGCAAAACAATTAGGAATACAGGTGGATTGTGATGTAATTATACCAAGTGATACTAGTATAAATGATGTTGACCTCTGTATAGTATTTGCCAATGCTATTGACAATGCAATTAAAGCCTGTAAACTTGTAGATAAACAAAATAGATATTTAAAACTCTCAACTAAACTAGAGGGTGGCTTTTTTATGATAGAAATAAAAAATAGTTATAATGCAGTAAATAATTACACAAGTGGCTCAGGTATCGGAATTTCAAATATAAGAGAGATTGCTAAGAAATATCAAGGGGCTATAAGTATAGAGAATACACAAGAGTATTTTCAAATAAATATATTACTAATTATTTCATTACACTGTACTGACATTTCAGAACAATTAACTTGAAAATAGAATTTGTAACCAATATTATATATGTAAATAAAAAGTTTAACATATAGAAATAGGAGGTTACTAAAATGAAAATTGGAAGTATAAATGGTCAAACACCAAGAACATCTAATATAGATGGTTCAAATAATAACCAAAGCGAAATACAAAGTTTAGAACAACAAAAAAAAGTATTACAAGAAGAACTGGAGAAAGTTAAAAGCAATAAAAGCATTGATAGTGAAATGGCTAAGTCAAAAATAGAAGATTTAAAAAAAGAAATAAAAGATATAGAAAGTAAAATTCAAGAACTAAAAGGAGAAAAAACACAAGAGTCAGATGGAGGACAAAATACTGTTTCTGAAGTAAAAAATAGTACATTAGATAGAAAAGAAGAAAATTCTAATAATAAAAATGCAAAAACACCGTGTGATGTTTTTGAAAAAGGCAATGAAGAAGAACAGTGGGACAATACTTATAGCCTTGTTCAAGATGATAAAAATTTAAAAGTAAAATTTAATAGACCTATATAGTTTATCTAGAAAATTAACTTATTGAAATAGTAATTAGTATTTTATACTCTTAAGTAATAATTACATAAATATATTAATTGTAAATAAATATACTATATTTATTCAAATTTACATATAGCTTTACAACTATTATTTATAAATTTCTATTTTAAGTTTTATACCGAATATAAATATTAGTGAATATCCTCTTAAGTTTACTTATGGTTCTAATGCAAATAAAAAAAGAGATTTTAAAATCTCTTTTTTTATTTTTATTCTATATTAATTATTTTTTAAATTTATATTTTTTGCATCAGATTTTCTAATAGCTAAATCAAATCCTCTAAATCTAATCACTATCGGATCATTAAGAGGGGCTATTTTTTTTACTTCAACTTCAGTGCCATCTATTAATCCTAAAGCAAGAAGTCTCTTCATAAGTTTTTCATTCCCAGCTATATTATCTATAATTCCCTTTTGCCCAAGTTTTAAGTTGTAAACAGTCATTATTAACACCTCCTAATGAAAATCATTATCAAGTTCTATATTTATAATATATAATAAAAAAGCTAAATTGTCAATATATAACAAAAAATAAACATACTAACTCAGTATGTTTATAAAAAGTAGTATACAAGGGATACTAATGGCATCTAGTAAAAAACCACTTACTAAGGGAACAACCAAAAATGCTTTTGGAGAATCTCCATATTTTTGTGTTAAAGAGCTCATATTGGCTAAAGCATTTGGAGTAGCACCTATTCCATGTCCAATTAAACCACTTATTATGATGGCAGAATCAAAATCTTTTCCAAGTATCCTAAAACAAATAAATACTGAAAATAAAATTATAAAGATTACTTGGAAAGTTACTATTAAGAGAATTGGAGGCAATAGTGTTGATAATTCAAATAAATCTATATTCATAAGCGATAATGTTAGAAAAATTCCTAATGAAAGTTCTTTTAGAAACTCTATAAGTTTAAAGTTTAACTCTAGTATATTTATCTTGTCATTTAAATTTCTAAAAATAACTGCTGAAAACATACAAGTCACAACAGAAGGTAAAAGAATGTTACATGTCATATAAAATATTCTACTTATAATTTCGCCTGTATTTATACAAATAAATATAAGAAGAACTTGCTCTAAAAATATAGTAGGATTTATAGTTTGAGAAAATTCGTTTTTGATTGCTCTATTTTTGCTTCTAAAAAATTTATTTTTTAATCTCATTGAATTTTTTTTATATCTAAAACCTGATAAATCTATTTTTGTTGAAGGTTGCAATTTATATTTTTCTATCAGAAATCTAGCAACAGGACATCCTAATATCCCACCTATAATAAGACCTATTGTTGCAGCAGATAAACCAACACCAACTGCACCATCTACACCAAGACTTTCTATTGTAAGTCCAAATGCAGCTGAATAACCGTGACCACCTTCCATAGATACATTACCACACATAAGCCCTAAAAGTGGTTCAAATTTTATAATTTTTGATATTGATATAGCTATAATGTTTTGACAAAAAGCTAGTATTCCGCATAAAATCCAATATCTAAATAATACACTACCACCTTTTTTTATAAGGTTTATGCTTATTTCAAGCCCAATAGTTGTAAAAAAGAAAGTTATGAAATTTGGCATTAAGTTTCCACTTACAGATATGTCTGCTATATGAAAATATTTAAGAAATAAATTTAAAAAACAAAATAATAGACCTCCTATTACTGGTGCAGGTATACAGAAGTTATTTAAAAATTTAATCTTATTTTTTAACAGATTACCAATTAAAAAGAATAGCATAGATAAGGTTAAAGTTTGTACAGTATTAAAAGTTAAAGTAATCAAAATAAATCCTCCTTGTAATTTAAAATCGTCTTTGTATAATTTAAATTATTATGTAATGGAATTTTTACTATCAAATGTATATTAATAAATGTATATTAAAAAAAATCAATGGATATAATTAGAT
>NZ_JAGWCT010000079.1:0-17714 GCF_020657815.1 Clostridioides sp. ZZV15-6597
GTATTATATAAAATGCTATAATTCAAAGCTACAGTAACAGTATTTTTATCTACACTCATATTAAAATAATATGCTATTACCTTAGTCTTTTCTGATTTATGTACATGATTTATATTAGCTATAAAAATATTTTTTCTTGCTAATGTAGCTAAATTGCTTGTATATAGATACTCTTCTTTATTTTTTCTTCTTTTATTTTCTATGATTGACTCTATACCTTTTAGATTATTCATTCTTATCTCTTTTTCTTGTAACAGAATAGCCATATCATTTTCTACTTCTTCCTTCTCAAATTTAATTGTACTTTTGCTCAAAATATTTTTATAATATTTTTCCATATCATTGGCTTTATGAAGTATATTACAATTTAATTCATCTATCATATTTAATAAAATATCAAAATCAACCTTTCCTTTAACTTTTTTAGTTGTAGGAATCAATACCTTTAATATAAATTCAACTTTCATAATTGAATCTATATATCTTTTATTACTATTTACTGCTGGTAATGATGATACATCATTACTATTACTTGCTCCAGCTAAATATCTAATTGCATATTTTTTAAATAAAATAAATTTCTGTGTAGTATTGCTGAACTTAATTTTTTTAATTATCTCTGCTTCTTCCAACTCAAGTATAGCTCTCATAGCTTCAAACGAATTTTTAGCTACGCCCAACTCTAAAACTATTTGAACTAATTGTTTTTGTAGCATTATTTTATTCCCTAACACATTTATTATTCTTAAGTATATATCATACTTTTTACATGCAGTTTGTTTTCTTTTATTTGTTATCATAAATTCTCTATACCCTTTCTGTATCATATGTTTTTATGTTCATAATTTCAATAAATCGCTTTTTTGCTTCTAATTCAGCTTTTCCATAACTATTAGTGATTACTTCAAAATACACTTCTATGCCTGTTTCTTTCTCTTCATAGCTACAATCAACAGCCGAAATTTGTCTTTCCTCCAGTAATTTATTTATTTCTTCAAATCTATCGTAATCAACATCTCTTATTTCTTCTAATCTTTGTTGGAACTCTTCTTTTATTTGGGTCTCTGTCTTCCAAGTATCTCTTTCTTCCTGAGATAGCGAAAAATATCTATTAGATATTCCCAAATCGTGGTTTAGGCTCTGTGCTATCTGATGGTCTTTAAACCCATATTCTCTTTCGACAAACTTTCGTCCATCAGCTGTTAGCTTATATCCAATTAATTGTTCTCCATTATTTTTAGAAAATGATTCTTTTGTTACTAATCCATCTCTTACATAGTTTAGTATTCTTTTTTCTGCTATGTATTCTTTTAAGTTATTATGACTTACATAGCCACAACGGCTTACTGACAAAAGTGCTTTTTCATCACGATAAAAGAAATTTTTAATATATTTTTTTGACAAAAATATTCTCCTTTCATAATAAATTTTCTTTGAAAATTTTTGCTTCTTTAGAACCAACGGAGCTTTAGCTCCTTGCTCCAATAGGAGCAACAACCCCATACGGGGACGAAAAACGGTAGCCATTTTTTAGGTTGTCTTGCAACCGTTAATAAAAAATGAGCGAACACTGCTATCCATTAAGCAACAATTGCTATTGTTAGCGTATGGGATTAGCAGTCCGTTTTGAGGTCTCCCGTCTAAGTCATATAGCTCCAACCATTGAAAACATGGTATTAATCTATACTTATAAGGTTTTATATAATTGTAGTATGTTCCCATATTTTTTATAACTTTTAACAATGTCTAATATATATTTTTTCATAAAAAAACACTTATCCTACTGCATCCTTGCAGTAAGCTAAGTGTCCTTTATCAATAGCCTATAGATATTAAGTATTTGTTTATCTCTAAATATTCATCGTCTTCTAAAATTCCAAAGTATTCATTTGCTCCTTGTAGAAATTTTTCTAACTCAAACTCTCTACTTTTCTTATTAGCCACAATATCGCCTTTTATTACTAAAACTTCATCTACTACATATTGTTCCTTTAATAATTTCGATATTATTTCTATTAATTTTTCATCATATAGTTTTAACCTAACAATATAATTTTCGTTTTCTTTTTGAGCTATTATCTTTATAGCATTCTTTCTTAACTCTTCACAAATATCTATAATTTTTTCTAAAGAGTTTTTATATTCACCATTATTAATAGCTATATTTATCAATTCACTTTTAGCTTTTTCTATTAATATATTATCCTTTTGTCCATATATTAATCTACTATCCTCATTGCCTAAATTATAGCACTCTCTCAATTCTTCAAGTGATATACCAAGTGGTTTCATAAGTCTAAGTGCATGTTCTATTGACGGTGTTTTATTAACTCCATTTTCTATTCTATTAATATACGAAGCATTGACTCCAGATAGTTCATCTAATGCAGATAGTGTTAAGCCTTTTTCTTTTCTTCTCATTTTTAAAAGTTCTGAAAAATTCATAATATATCTCCCTCTCTATTTTCCTAATTTAATTATATATTAACACTCTTTTCATCAATCGGCAATTTTTTTATACAATTGTTTATTTTTTGTTGACATTATTATTTCTTTGTATTATTATCATTTATACAATCAGTATTTTAAATTACCAATTGAATAAATAATAACAAGGGGACTACATATGAGTAATATAAAAAGAATTTATAATAATGAAAATAACAATAACTTTGAAATAATATTAGAAAAAGTGGTTTTTGATGCACTTGACAAATATATTAAAGAAAAATATAATCTTCGAGAGATAAATAATGCTACATCTTCTTATACGAAAGGAGATGTTTTATAAAATGATAAAATATGCATGTTACACAAGAGTTTCGACTAATAAGGAGGAACAAGCTTCCTCTCTTAAAAGTCAAAAAGTGCTCTTTGAAAAATATATAGAAAAAAATAATGGTAAACTTTTTAAAATATATCAAGATATAGAAAGTGGAACTAATAGCAATAGAAGTGGTTTAAATGAACTTATTGAAGATGCTAAAAATCACAAATTTGATGCTATTTTAATAAAAGAATGGAGTAGATTATCAAGAAATGCTTCGGATTCACATACTTTAAGAAATTTATTCTTAGAATTGAATATACAAATTATAGACATCACAACTGGGAATAATCTTTTAAAAGAAGATACTTTAATGTTCTCAATATATAGTGCTTATGCTCAGAAAGAATCCGAAAGGATAAGTGACCGTACCAAACAAGGAAAAATTGCAGGGTATTATAAAGGTCAATTCAAAGGCTCAAGACCCCCCTACGGGTATAAGAAAATTGATACTGCATTAGTTATTAGAGATGATGACACACCTAATATTGTGCGTTCAATATTTAAAATGTATTTGGATGGTTTTGGCTCTGATAGAATAGCAAAATATTTAAATAAAAATAATTTTCCTACACCTGCTCAAATTGTTGATTGGAAAAATGCAAATAGTCTATGGCATGGTTCTACTATAGATAAAATACTTAGAAATCAAGCATATATTGGCCATGTAGTTCAGCATAAAACAACCACTATGTTCGTAACATCCAATAAAAGAGAGATACTTCCACCTTCTGAATATATAATTGTTAAAAATCGTCACAAGGCTATAATTTCTGAAGAAGAGTTTAACAAAGTTCAAGATATGATTAAGCTTAGACATAAAGAAAGACGTAAAGCTCAAGTACATCTATTTAGTAATTTTCTTTATTGTTCTCATTGTGGAAGGAGACTACACTATAAAGCTAATCGAAAGGGTTATGTCTGTGCTGGGTACAATAGACATGGAAAAGATGTATGCTCCTCTCATTTTATTAAAGAGGAAGATTTAGAAAAAATAATACTTGGTGATTTAAGATGTTTACTATCTAAAATTAACCATAAAAAGATTTTAAATAAATTAAAGAAACAAATTTCTTTAAATCACAATAACTTAGAATCAGATATTAGTAAAATAAATCAAAAATTAAAAAAATTAGAAGTTAGAAAAAGTAATGCACGAATGCAATTACTTGATGAAATTTTTACTGTAGAAGAATATAAAAAAACTTGTACTGATATTGATACTGATATAAAAAAACTTAACGATAAAAAGGTAACTTTATTAAAATCAAGCAATAATGATTTTTTAGATGAAATTATGAATGAACTAAATACATTATCTAAAAATATCGTAGATATAGTTCAATTAAACAATAAAACTATGTCTGAATTAATAAATAAAATAGTCATAAGTGAAAATGGTGAGCCGAGCATTTATTATAAATTCTCGGCTCATATTAATTATATTGATAAATTATTACTTCTTGATTAGCTTACAAACACACTCAACGTGTGTAGAATGAGGGAACATATCTACAGGCTGTGCCTCAATACATTTAAATCCATGCATATTTAGATAATCTAAATCCCTTGCTAAAGTAGAAGGATTACAAGAAACATAAACAATTCTCTCAGGATTCATTGAAATAATTGTCTCTAAAACCTTTTCGTCACAACCCTTTCTAGGTGGGTCTACAACTACAACATTAGCAGCCTTACCCTCACTATACATCTTAGGGACAACCTCTTCTGCCTTACCCACATAAAATTCAGCATTATGTATATTGTTTAACCTAGCATTTACCTTAGCATCTTTTATAGCATCTTCTATAATTTCTATTCCATAAACTTTTTTAGCCTTTTGTGCTAAAAATAAAGATATTGTACCTATACCACAATAAATATCAAAAACAGTATCAGTATCCTTTAAATCTGCATATTCAAGAGTTTTATCATATAACACCTTAGTTTGTATAGGATTTACTTGAAAAAATGATAATGGAGAAATCTCAAATACTAAATCTCCTATATAATCATTTATTTTACCATCTCCATACACAACTATATTCTCTTTTCCAAGAATGGCATTCGTATTTTTTTCATTTATATTTACAACTAAAGTCTTAAATCCAGGTATATTTTCCTCTAATACTGAAGCTAATTCTTTAAGATATGGAAGTCTATTTCCATTAGCAACTAATACAACCATTACTTCTTTAGTCGTAAATCCAATTTTTGTCACCAAATGTCTAATTACTCCAGTCTGAGCCTTTTCATCATATATGCTTACCTTATAAGCTCTTATATATGTTTTTATTATCTTAACAATTTTATCATTTAGTTCATGTTGTATTACGCATTTTTCTGTCGATATTACATCGTGAGTCTTCTTTTTGTAAAAACCAATAATAGGAACTCCATTGTTCTTTTGTATTGGAAATTGAGCTTTATTTCTATATCTATATGGCTTCTCCATGCCTATAGTATCATGAACTATCACATCATCCAACTTACCTATTCTTGTAAGTACTTGTTTAACTTCATTTGTTTTCATTTCAAGTTGTTTATTATAGTCTAAATCTTGTATTTGGCACCCTCCACAATTCTTAAGATTGTCACTACACACTCTTTTTACTCTAAATGGAGACTTCTCTATTATTTCAACAATGTCTCCTACTGCATAATTTTTCTTGACCTTATTAATTTTAACTTTAACTTTATCTTGTATCAATCCGCCCTCTACAAAAACTGTAATACCATTGTACTTTCCAACGCCTACTCCACCTTGTCCAATGTCTACTATATCTACAATATACATCTCGTTTTTTGAAAGCATAAATCACCCTCCAATCACCATATTAAATTCAAACCCTTACAAATTTTTTTCTTTAAATTTATATTAAAATCTTGCTATTAACTAAACTATATTTTTTACTAAGCTACAATATTTTATTTTACCAAAAAAAAAGGAGCTTATAAAGCCCCTTGACAAAATAAATTTATTATTTTCTTATAAAACTCTAGTTGAACCTCTATATATTACACCTCTTGATGCATCTACTGTTACAACTTCTCCATCTGTTACTAGATTAGTTATATCATTTGCAGACACAACAACTGGTATATCTAAATTTATTCCTACAATAGCTGTATGCGATGTCATTCCACCATTTTCAGTTACTACAGCTCCTGCTTTTTCTATATAATTGTTCATTTCAGCATCAGTAGTTGTAGAAACTAATATATCTCCTTTATTGAAGTCTACACAAGTATCTCCATTTTTTATTATACGAACTTTACCTTCTACTGTTTGATTACCTACACCTATCCCTTGAACAATTTCTTCACTTATTACATGAACTTTTATTAAGTTAGTAGTTCCGCTCACTCCTACTGGTACTCCAGCAGTTATAACTACTAGTTCTCCATTATCTATATAATCCGCTTGTCTAGCTGCTTCTATTGCCTTTTCTATAACTTCATCTGTATTTCCTGCAACAGAAGATTTAACTGGATAAACTCCCCATGTAAGAGCTAGTTTATTCATAGTTTTTTCATTATTTGTAGTAGCTATTATTGGAGATTTTGGTCTAAATTTAGACACCATTCTAGCAGTATAACCTGAAGAAGTAGATGTTATTATAGCTGATGCATTTAAATCTACAGCTGTTGTACAAGTAGCATGACTTATTGCATCTGTTACTGTAACATTATTAGTACCATTTTCCTTTAACAATCTATCATAATCCAAAGTTTCTTCTGTTCTTTTTGCTATTGTGGCCATCATCTTTACAGCTTCTACAGGATATTTTCCAGCAGCAGTTTCTCCAGATAACATTATTGCATCTGTTCCATCATATATAGCATTAGCTACGTCTGTAACTTCTGCTCTTGTTGGTCTTGGATTTCTTATCATAGAATCAAGCATTTGTGTAGCAGTTACAACTGGTTTTGCTAATTCATTACATTTTTTTATCATCATTTTCTGAACTATTGGCATTTCTTCAGTAGGTATTTCAACACCTAAATCACCTCTAGCTACCATTATACCATCAGAGACTTTTAATATTTCATCTAAGTTTTCTACACCTTCTTGATTTTCTATCTTAGATATAATTTGTATATCAGTTGCATTGTTATTCTCTAAGATTTCTCTTATTGCTAGTACATCCGATGCTTTTCTTACAAATGAGGCAGCTATATAGTCTATACCTTGACTTATTCCAAATTCTATGTCGCTTATATCTTTAGGAGTTATTGCTGGTAAATTTATTTTTACACCAGGCACATTTACTCCCTTATGATTTTTTACTATTCCAGAATTTTCAACGATACATATTATATCTTCGCCTTTTATTTCTTTTACTCTTAAACCAACTAAACCATCATCTATTAGTATAGAATCTCCTACTTTAACATCTTCAGCAAGACCTTTATAACTTACTGTACATATTTCTTTAGTTCCTACAACATCTTTCATAGTTATAGTAAATTTTTGTCCTTCTTCTAAAGATACCTCTGGGTCTGCAAAATTACCTGTTCTAATTTCTGGACCTTTAGTATCTAATAATATAGCAACTGGTTTATTTAGTTTTTCTCTAACTTTTTTTGCCATATCTATTCTTTCCTTGTGTTCTTCATGTGAACCATGGGAAAAGTTAAATCTGCACACATTAAGACCATTTTGCATAAGTTGAGTTAAAACTTCTTCACTTTGTGACGCTGGCCCTAGCGTACAAACAATTTTTGTTTTCTTTACATTATTTAACATATTTGCTCCTCCTGAAATATTATTTCACAGATTTATTTTAAATACTAAGATTTATATAGATAATATTTTTGCCATTTCATAAGCTTCTTTATCAAAAACTTTCTTTTGAGATAAAGCTTCACTTATTTCTAAGTCAATTATTTTGTTTTCTTTTATTCCGACAACTCTAGCCGACTTTCCATCTAGTAATAATTCTACAGCTCTTACACCAAGTCTGCTTGCTAGTATTCTATCAAATACAGTTGGGCTTCCTCCTCTTTGAACATGACCTAATACAGTTACTCTTAAGTCTGCTCCTGATTCCTTTTTAAGCTCCTTCTCTAAATCGCTAGCACTTCCAACTCCTTCTGCCAACACGATTATACTGTGTCTCTTACCTCTTTTTTGAGTAGTCTTTAATCTTAAAGCAACTTCATCTACTTTAATCTCTACTTCTGGTACTATTATAGTTTCAGCTCCCCCTGCAAGACCTGCATATAAAGCTAAATCTCCACAGTGTCTTCCCATAACTTCTACTATATTAACTCTTTCATGAGATGATGATGTATCTCTTATTTTACCTATAGCATCTATAATAGTATTCATTGCAGTATCAAATCCTATAGTATAATCTGTATACGCTAAGTCATTATCTATAGTTCCTGGTATACCTATAGCTGGAAATCCTAAGTCACTAAGTTTTTGAGCTCCTGTAAATGAACCGTCTCCTCCAATTACAACTAAACAGTCAATTTTATACTTTTTAAGAATTTTTACTGCCTTTAATCTACCTTCTTCTGTTTTGAATTCTTCACATCTAGAAGATTTTAGTATAGTTCCTCCTCTGTGTATAATATCTCCAACAGAAGATAAGTTCATTTCAGTTAAATCTTCTTCTAATAATCCCTTATATCCTCTATTGATTCCATATACTTTGCATCCATAATATATTGCTGACCTTACAACCGCTCTAATTGCAGCATTCATTCCTGGAGCATCTCCTCCACTTGTTAGTAATCCTATAGTTTTCATTTTTTACCTCCTTGGATTTTATGTCAAATTTTTATTATAATCATTCTTATCACATCTTAATGGACTTTTTTCGTCCCTATATCATTTTTCAATCCCATCAAGACTAAAAAAATTAAATGTCCTTAAATGTCCATTTTGTGATATTATATCACAAAACGGACAATATTTTTCATATTATTATAATATATTTAGATTTTTATCCAAAAAATTAAGCTTTTATCTTTATGTTATCCTTAGGAAGTAATCTTTCTAAATTGTTTACAAATTCATCACATATAAAAGTCGATACTCCTGTCATTTTATATGCTTTGCGCTTACCATTTATATTTTCGTCCATAGGATATAAGTATATACTGTCATTACCTGGATATTGCTTTGCTATTTCTATAATACTGTAGGTTGTATCTGTGTCAGACATACTATCTATTTTTAAATACAGTTTTTTACCACTTTCTAATTTAACATTTTGTACATTTTTAGTTCTTACTGAATTATATTTTTTAGCTTCAAAGTCAGTATTGTCTTTTATATCTTTTATTTCTCTAGCTATAAGTTTTGCATTTTCGCCTTCTTTTATACTTAATGTTCCTTTTACATAAATTATATTGTCTTCATTCAAAATAACATTATATTTTTGTAATAACTGAGGAAAAACTATTATTTCTATTGCACCATATAAATCTTCCAACTCAATAAATGCCATAATTTCATTTCTTTTTGTGGTTTTTATCGTTTTATTTACAATCATCCCACCCATTATTGCATCTGTTTCATTCATTTGTATATATGACTCTTCATCCTCTTTTAATGAATTTAACTTTCCATTATCTATAGATGTTTTTTCTTGTAATTCTTTTTCAAATTGCGATAAAGGATGCCCACTTACATACATTCCCAGGACTTCTTTTTCAAGATTAAGTCTTTCTCTTTCTTCATATTCTGGTCTTTTAGGTAGATTATATATTTGTTGAAAGTCGCTATCTTCTTCACTATCTCCAAAAGCATCAAATAATGAAATTTGACCTTGAACATTTTTCTTTCTGTCCATAGATACACTTTCTAGTAAAGTTTCATAACCAGCCATCAAACTAGCTCTATTTTCACTTATATTATCAAAAGCTCCACATTTTATTAAACTTTCTATTACTCTCTTATTTGTATCTTTTTGGTCTAATCTCTTAACTAAATCAACTAAGTCTATAAATAATCCATTAGACTCTCTTTCATCAATTATATTGTTTATTATATTCACACCAACATTTTTTACAGCAGCCAGGCCAAACCTTATGTTGTCACCTTCAACCGAGAATTTTGAAAAACTTTTATTTATGTCTGGTGGTAACACATCTATATCTAATGCTTTACATTCTCTTATATATTCAACTACCTTATCAGTATTTCCCATAACACTAGTTATTAAAGCTGCCATAAACTCAACAGGATAATATGTTTTTAAATAAGCTGTCTCATATGCTAAAACTCCATATGCAGCTGCATGTGACTTATTAAATGCATAACGAGCAAAATCTATCATATCATCAAATATTTTATTGGCTATTTCCTCTTCTACACCATTTCTAACACATCCTGCAATTTCTATGTTACCATCTTCATCAAATTTCCCATGAATAAAATATTGTCTTTCTTCTTCCATTACATCCATTTTTTTCTTACTCATGGCTCTTCTAACCAAGTCACTACGACCATAACTATATCCACCTAAATCTCTAACAACTTGCATAACTTGTTCTTGATATACCAAACATCCATATGTAACTTCCATTATTGGTTTTAATTTCTCATGTAAGTATGTTACATCTTTTGGATTACTTTTATTTTTTATATATGCTGGTATAGAGTCCATAGGACCTGGTCTAAATAGAGATATCCCTGCTACAATATCTTCAAAATTATCTGGCTTCAGCTGTTTCATAAAACTTCTCATACCAGCACTTTCTAACTGGAATACTCCTAAAGTATTTCCAGATGAAAGCATTTCATATACTTTTGGATCATCATAGTCCATCTTTGAAAAATCTATATTTTCAGTATAATTTTTTATTGTTCTATTCTTTTCTATTAAATCAAGTGCATCTCTTATAACTGTAAGTGTTCTTAATCCAAGAAAGTCCATCTTTAAAAGACCAAGTTCTTCAAGTGTTGTCATAGTAAATTGAGTTGTGATTGCATCTTGATGCTTGTATAGAGGTACATACTCGTCTACAGGATTTTTGGATATAACAACTCCTGCTGCATGAGTGGAAGCATGTCTTAACATTCCCTCTATTTGCTTTGATATATTGATTATCTCTTTTGTTTCAGGGTCTTGGTCATATAAATCCTTAAGGTTTGGATTTGTATCTAATGCCTTATCTATCGTCATTCCTAAAGCAAATGGTATTTCTTTGGCTATCTTATCAACCTTATTGTAGCCTATATCTAATACTCTTCCGACATCTCTTATTGCAGCTTTTGCACCCATTGTTCCAAAAGTTATTATTTGTGCAACATGGTCATCACCATATTTTCGCTTTACATAGTCTATAACTTCTTCTCTTCTTTCATAGCAAAAATCTATATCTATATCTGGCATAGATATACGTTCTGGATTTAGAAAACGTTCAAATAGGAGAGAATATTTTATTGGGTCTATATCAGTTATCTTAAGTGTATATGCTACTATTGAACCTGCCGCACTACCTCTACCTGGTCCTACTATAATATTATTTTCTTTAGAAAAATTTATAAAGTCCCAAACTATTAAAAAGTATTCCACATAACCCATTTTTTCAATTACGTCTAATTCATAATTTAATCTATCTAGTATCTCACTATCAGGATTATCATATCTCTCTTTTAATCCATTAAAACACAATTCTCTTAAATAAGTTTCTGGTGTATATCCATCTGGTACATCATATTTAGGAAGATGTATAGTATTAAAATCAAACTCTACATTACACATATCAGCTATTTTTACAGTATTATCAATAGCCTCTAGTGCATATGGGAATAATTCTTCCATCTCTTCTCTTGATTTCAGATAAAACTCATCACTTCCAAATCTCATTCTATTTGGGTCATTTACTGTTTTACCCATTTGAATACACATAAGAACATCATGTATTTTTGAATCTTCTTTATTTACATAGTGGACATCATTAGTAGCAACTAATGGAATACCAAGTTCTTTGGATAATTTCACCAAACCAGAATTCACTTCTCTCTGTTCTGGTAAATTGTGGTCTTGAATTTCTAAGAAGAAATTTTCTTCACCAAATATATCTCTGTAATCAATGGCAAACTTTTTTGCTTTTTCATAATTTCTATTCATCAAAGCACGTGCAACATCTCCTGCAAGACATGCAGAAAGTGCTATAATCCCTTCACAATGCTTTCTAAGTTCTTCCATATCGACTCTAGGCTTATAGTAAAAGCCTTCTACATATGAAGTCGAGACTATTTTTATCAAATTTTTATAGCCTTCCATATTCTTAGCTAATAAAACTAAATGTCCTTGATATTTATCATAATTAGGGTCTTTATCTCTTAATCCACGCGCAGCTGTATAAACTTCACACCCTATAATTGGTTTTATTCCTTCTTCTATAGCTGTTTTATAAAAATCTATAACACCAAACATACAGCCATGGTCAGTAATAGCAATTGAACTCATATTTAATTCTTTAGCTCTTTTTATAAGTTTTTTCACCCTCGAAAATCCATCAAGTAAACTATACTCAGTATGTACATGAAGATGAGCAAAATCTTTTTCCATTAAATCACCTCCTGTTTTATAAATTTAATTTTACCACAAATACACGTATTAAAACAAAAACAGAGACTTTTATCTCAAAATAGGAATTAACTTCCACCTATAGCCCTATATGTTGAAATTAATTCTTATTTTGAGATTGTCCCCTCAAATTTATTATAATGATTTTTTTTTCAAGTCTGTTGCGATTTCTTCTATTTTTCTAAGTCTATGATTGACACCAGATTTTCCTATTGGCGGGTCTAACATCTCTCCAAGTTCCTTGAGAGTCATATCTTCATACTCAATTCTAATCTTGGCTATTTCTTGTAAATTTTCTGGTAAGCTACTAATCCCTATAGTTTCTTGTATTAGTCTAATATTTTCTACTTGTCTTACGGCTGCATTTACTGTTTTAGAAAGGTTAGCTGTCTCGCAATTTACTATTCTGTTTACATTGTTTCTCATTTCTTTTACTATTTTAGTATTTTGGAGACTTAAAAGAGCGTGGTGTCCTCCTATAATACTTAACAAATCTGATATTTGTTCACTCTCTTTAAGATAAACAACATAGTTATTTTTTCTAGCCACAATTTTACTATTAAAGCCTAAAGAATTTATAAGTTCTTTTAATGAATCTGCAAAATCCTCATTGTTAGTTACAAATTCCATATGATAGTTTTTTTCTGGGTCACTTATAGAACCTGCACCAAGAAAAGCTCCTCTTATAAAGGCTCTTTTACATCCATCATGTTTAACTAAACTTTCTGGAACTCTATTTATAGTAAAAAATCCCTCTTTTTCTTCCAATACACCTAACTTTTTTAATAACATTTCTGAACCCATTTCACTTGTTACCATTAACACATAACTATTATTTCTCTTTAACATTTGATTTTTATTTACAGAAATTGTAGTATTTATGCTGAAATTCTTTTTTAATAACTTAAAGACTTTACGGGCTATTGAGTTTAATTCTGTTGTTATTTTTAAATTTAGTTTTTTATATCCAACAATTTGTATACTTCCCCCTGATTTAACTAGAGCTGACAGTTCAGCTATATTACAACATTCATTCTCAGATACAATTCTCGCTAGTTCATTTTTGGTTTCAGTTGAAAAAGACATATATATCACCCATTAACTAATTTTTCTTTAACCTTTTTTTTATTTCTTGTAAGGCAACCTTTATTATCTCCTTTTCATCATCATACCTAGCTAGGTCTACCACTCTATCTAGATGGATAAATTTAGCATCAATAAAGCCTTCCTCTTTTTGTGGAATAGTATCCATATTTTTCGCTTGCATTAAGTACCAAAAAACTGTTTTATGAACTGCTCTATTTTCATCCCAGTTTTCTTTGAATGTATAATGTATTTCACCTAAATATTTCAATATATCTGCTTTTACTCCAGTTTCTTCACTTACTTCACGTAACGCTGCCTCTTGGTTATTTTCCCCTTCTTCTACTTTTCCTTTGGGTAGCACCCAATCTCCATTGAACTTCCTTAGTAAAAGAATTGTATTGCCAAACAGGACTACACCACCAGCACTAACCTCTTCTCTCATCGATGTTCACTCCTTAAAACTAACATAATGATAAGGATTTCTACACTTTTTTTTAAAATCCTTTTTTACTAACTTTTGTTGTAATTATGACTTAGGGCTAACTCAATAACTATGTTAGATATATATTTTGCATCATGTCTTATATAATTATTTTTTATTTCAATCAAATTTTTTTCTACAGTTTTTATACCCATCTCTTTTAACTTATCTTTTTGTTTTTTATCTAGTAAAACCTGTTCTGCTCCATCTTGTTTATATAAATCAAGCATTCCTTCTGGCAATATTTCGTTATTTGCTATCACATAATCTATCAAATTATTGTCAGTATGCTTTATTATCGCATTAACATGTTCTAATACATTATATCCTTCTGTTTCCCCTGGCTGAGTCATTATATTTGATATATACACTTTTGGTGCTAAAGAGGCTTTAATGGCGTCTACAACACCATCTACAAGTAGATTTGGTATTATACTCGTATATAAACTTCCAGGACCCATAATTATAATATCAGCATCATAAATAGATGCAATAACATCTCCTAATGGTTTAACATCTTTAGGATTTAAGAAAATTTCATCAATAGAACTTTTTTGATTCTTTGATTCTTCAGGTATACTAGATTCACCATTTACTATTTCACCATTTTTTAATTTAGCAACTAAGTTTACATCTTCTAGTGTTACTGGCAAAACCCTACCTGTTATAGCAAAAATCTCACTTAATTTATACACAGCTTTTTCAAAGTTTCCATATAATCCATTCATAGCAGCTAAAAATAGATTTCCAAAACTTTGACCTTTTAAAAGTCCTTCTGTAAACCTATATTGCATAACTTCATTCATAGTTGGTTCTATATTTGCAAGTGCTAATAAGCAATTTCTTATATCTCCTGGTGGAAGCATTCCTAAGTCTTCTCTTAATACTCCTGAACCTCCACCATCATCAGCAACAGTAACAATCGCAGTTATATTCTGTGTAGAGTGTTTAAGCCCCCTCAGAAACACTGATTGACCAGTTCCTCCACCTATTACTACTACATTGGGGTCTCTATTTTCGATAACAGACCTCTGAAATAACCTTACTTTTTCATTTTTTGCTTTCTTATATATAAATAACGATACAATTAATGCAATCCAACCTAAAATTCCTACAATAATAAGTAATTTAGCCATGTTTGCCTCCATTATCGTAACATAGAGTCTCTGTGTTTTTTTACAACTCTATATCCTTTATTAGATAAATCCTCCGCTATAAGATTTGTTATAGTAACTGACCTATGTCTTCCACCTGTACATCCAACACCAATTACTAGATGTTGTTTTCCTTCTTCTATATATTGAGGTACTAAGAAATGAATCATATCTAAAAGCTTCACATAAAATTCTTCACTAATTTTAGAATTCATGACATAATCTCTGACTTCTTTATCATCACCAGTTTTAGATCTCAATTCTTCAATATAATATGGATTAGGAAGAAATCTTACATCGAATACTAAATCTGCGTCAGCAAGTATACCATGTTTAAATCCAAAAGATACTACAGATATAGTTAGATTAGGATTCTCTTCACCAGAAGAGTATATTTTCTTTATTTCTTCCTTAAGGTCTTTCGGTTTCATATTAGTTGTGTCAATTATGCATGTAGAAAATCCCTTTAAAGGCTCCATTATTTTTCTTTCCATTTTTATACCTTCTGGAATTTGCATGTCTTTCGCCAATGGGTGATTTCTCCTTGTCATTTTATATCTCTTTAACAATACATCATCATTACAATCTAAATACACCATTTCATATTCATAATTTTCTTTTTCCAAGTAGTTTAAACTCTCATGAAGAGCTTCAAAAAACTTTCTTCCTCTTATATCTATACCTAAAGCAACTTTATCAATACTTGAGTTTGGTTGATAACATAATTCTGCAAATTTAGTTATCAAAGCAGGAGGTAGATTATCTACACAATAAAATCCCATATCCTCTAAAGCTCTCATTGTTTCACTTTTTCCAGACCCTGAAAGACCTGTAACTATAACAAATTTCATTGCTAACTCCTCCTTTTTATCTTCAGTCTATTACACTTTTATCTTTTGTTTATTACACTATAATATTTTCTACTAATGATATATCCATATTTGAATCATATACAGCTTTCATAGCTCGTTTAAAATCACCCACTCTTTCTGGGCAATGTGCATCTGACCCTATTATAAATTTATTTCCTATTTCTTTTATTTCGTTTATTTGTTTTACATTTAAAAAAGAATGGCTACTATTTATTTCAAGCCTCGTATCTGTCTTTTTTGCTACCTTTGCTACTTCTTCTATATATACATCACCTTTATCACCAGGATGTGTAATTACAAAAATATCATTATTATTCATAGCATTTATTACAGCTTTTGTATTATACTCTTTTGCTTTTTCAGTTTTAAAAATATAGTTATTACAATGATTTAATAAACTTCCAAATGATGTAGGAGTAGAACCAAAATGGTATCCAGCCATGATATAGTCAAGTTCTTTAAAAAATTTGTCATCCATGTCTATATTACCTTTATCATCTAATATGTTACACTCCATACCCAAAAGTATATTTATATCACTATATTTATCATTCAAAGAATTTACGTCTTCTCTCATTTTATGAATATCTTTCGTCTTTACACCATATGCAATATGCTTATAACTATGGTCTGATATTCCTATTGTCTTTATCCCTTTAGCAATGGCCACCTTTACATTATCTTCAATAGTTCCCTTACCATGACTATATAATGTATGTGTATGATAATCAGCCAATATCTTCATTTGTTAATCCTCTCCAAGTATTTTGACTTCTTCTTCCAACATAACCCCAAACTTGGCATATACAGCACTTTTTATAACATATATTAAATCTAAAATATCTTTAGCACTTGCTTCTCCTAAATTAACCACAAATCCACAATGCTTCTCAGATACTTGAGCACCTCTCAAAGTAAGTCCTCTTAATCCAGTTTCTTCTATTAACTTACCTGCAAAATATCCTGTTGGTCTTTTAAATGTACTTCCTGCACTAGCAAAATTTAATGGTTGCTTAGTTGTTCTTCTTGTTGTTAAATCATCCATTAAACTTTTTATTTCATCATAATTTCCTTTTTGCAAATCTATTTCTGCTGATAAAGCTATATATCCATTTTTCGCTATTATACTTTTTCTATACCCAAATTCCATCTGTTCATTTGACAGTTCAAAGATATTTCCTTCCATATCTATTAATCTTACTGATTTTACTATATCTTTCATTTCACCACCATATGCTCCTGCATTCATGGCTAATGCTCCACCTAATGTTCCAGGTATACCTGAGGCAAACTCAAATCCTTTTAGTTCTTGTTTTTGTAGAGCTTTACCTAAAACAGATAATAAAGCTCCTGACTGAGCAATTATTTTAGTACCCTTTATCTCATAAGAATTAAAGTTATCTGCAAGTTCTATTACTATGCCTCTTATTCCACCATCTTTAATTAGAATATTTGAACCATTTCCAATTATTAAATATGGAATAGATTCTTTTTTCACTAACTGAAGTACACTTTTTAGCTGTTCTTCAGTTCTAGGTCTAACCAATATATCTGCTGGACCTCCAACTCTAAATGAGATATGTTTTTTCATAGGTTCATCTATTTTTATATCATCTTTGCTTAATATATTTAATAAATTTTCATATATATCTTGATTATTCATTGCATTTCCTCCCAAATTATACTAAACTTCAGTTGTCAGTATTATCTAAATTATATTAATGTATAGTATTAACT